>CAMZMA010000309.1 GCA_947311815.1 uncultured Flavobacteriaceae bacterium | reverse complement strand
TATACAAAGATAGTTAAACTAAAGTCTTCGCCTAAAGGCGAGGGATTTTCTCCCATTCCCCGAATTTGAAATTAAATTGTGAGGGTTTCTTTTTAATCAGGGTAAACTCATACTTTTTATAAAAGCCACGGATTCACAAAATTTTTTTAAAAATTGCAAAGAATTATTGATGAATGAACTCGAATCTTTAAAAAATCCTTTGGATTTTTAATTTGTGGAATTGTAAAATTGCTGTTTTGGGTTAAAATTCGTGAATTCGTGAACCTATCTACCGACAAAGGCAGGTTCGTGGTAAAAATCCCGAAAAATAAAAGAATGAGTTTTGCCCTGTTCTTTTTAACGCACCATTAACAACACACAAAAGATAATTGCTTACTTTTGAAAACTAATAAAGAATTAAGATTTATGAAGTTATTAAAAACCCTAAAACTACTTGTAGTACTCCTTTTAGTTGCACCGCAATTAAAAGCACAACAGCAATACAGAGCCGAAAAAGATAAAATACACGATATCATTCATACCAAATTAAAAGTCGATTTTAATTTTGCTAAAAAAGAAATGAATGGCGAAGAGTGGATAACCTTAAAACCTCATTTTTACGCAACATCAAAAGTAACGTTAGATGCCAAAGCGATGTTAATTCACGAGGTATTATTAGGTACTAAAAAACTAGATTATTACAATAATAAAAAACAAGTTTTTATTGATTTACCTAGAGAATACAGTAAAAACGAACGATTTACTTTATACATTAAATACACAGCAAGACCCGAAAAAGTAACCCAAAAAGGAAGTGCTGCCATTACCGATGCCAAAGGATTGTATTTTATAAATGCTGATGGATCAGAAAAAAATAAACCCACTCAAATCTGGACTCAAGGCGAAACAGAATCGAGTAGTTGTTGGTTTCCAACGATTGATAGCCCGAATCAAAAAACATCACAAGAAATATATATAACTGTTCCTAAAAAATATGTTACACTATCAAATGGATTGTTAGAAAAACAAACCCATAATGCTAACGGAACTCGTACAGATTATTGGAATTTCAAGAAAAAACACGCACCTTACTTATTTTTTATGGGTATTGGCGAGTTCGAAATCATAAAAGACCATTATAAAAATATTCCTGTAAATTATTATGTAGAAAAAGAATATGCACCGTATGCAAAAGATATTTTCGGATTAACGCCAGAAATGATTGGGTTTTTCTCAAAACTTACAGGAGTTGAGTACCAATGGAGTAAATACAGTCAAATGGTGGGTAGAGATTATGTAAGTGGTGCGATGGAAAATACCACAGCAGTACTTCACGGCGAAAAAGCCAATCAAAAACCAGGACAATTAATTGATGAAAACTTGCAAGAAAACACCATTGCTCATGAGTTATTTCATCATTGGTTTGGCGATTTAGTAACCGCCGAAAGTTGGAGTAATTTAACGGTAAATGAGTCTTTTGCCAATTACAGCGAGTATTTATGGAAAGAGCACAAATACGGAAAAGTAGATGCAGATGCACACATGTTAGCAGATGTAGAAGGGTATAAAAACGGTCAGAATTTCAGCAAACATTTGGTGCGTTTTCACTATGCAAACAAAGAGGAAGTATTTGATGGCGTCAGCTATAACAAAGGAGGCGCAATTTTACACATGCTTAGAAAATACATTGGCGATGATGCATTTTTTACAGCTATGAAAACCTATTTAACAGATCATAAATTTGGTACAGCAGAAGCACATCAATGGCGTTTAGCGATTGAAAAAGTAACAGGAAAAGACATGAATCCGTTTTTTAATCAATGGTATTTTAATAGTGGACACCCCAAAATAAATGTTTCTTATGATTACAACACGCTCGAAAAAACCGTAACCATTAATTTACAACAAACCCAAAATAATCAATTTCAGTTTCCTTTGGCGATTGATATTTTTGAAAACGGAAAGCGTAGGAGAGAAGAAGTATTTGTAAAAAGAAATGACGCTTCTTTTACGTTTGTATATCAAAAAATACCCGATTTAATTTTAGTAAATGCAGATGCCGTTTTATTGGCAGATTTTAATGAAACCAAAGTCTTATCGCAATATATTTATCAGCTAAAACATGCCAAAAGTTATGCGCATCAAAAAGAAGCCTTGTTAGAAGTAGCAAAAAAACAAGATGATAAAAAAGCCTTTAATGCTTTGGTACACGCAATGAATCATCATTATTATAAGATTAGAAAATTAGCGATAGAAAAGATAGATTTAATTAATAAACACGTTAAAAAACCTGTGATTGAAAAAATCAAACAAATAGCTAAATCCGATAAAAAAACCTTAGTAAAAGCAGCAGCGATAGAAACTTTAGGAAAATTGACAGACCCAATATTGTTGCCTATTTTTGATAAAGGTTTGCAAAGTATATCGTACAGCGTTTTAGGAAAATCGTTAGTGGCGATGTATTATGTAGATAAAGCAAAAGCGATTGCAAAATCTAAAACATTATCCGAAGAAGTAAGAAACACTTTGGCAACTCCTTTAACCAGAATTTATATCGAAGAAAAAGACGATAGTGAGTTGGTTTTTATCGCCAAAAATGTACTAGCAGGTATGTTTTTAACCAATGATAACCGAACAAAATCGTTGTATAATAAAGCGTTTACGATGATTTCTAAAAGTAATAATACGCAAGCAATTAAAAATTTAACAGAAGATATGGTTGCTAAAGGAAAACAGTACAAGCAATACAAATTCGATAAAATTATGGTAAACTTGATGCGTAAAATGGTAGAAGATCAAAAAACTGCCAAAGTTTCGAACAGAAAGAAAAACATTACCATCATAAAAACGGCGATGGCACAACTGATAAAATAATTGATAAAATATACTTATTTTAGAGGACTGATTGCAACGAAGTAATCAGTCCTTTTTTATTGAGTCATGATTTTACTTAAAAAACAACTTTTATTACTTGCTCTTGCAAGTGTTTTTATTGCTGGATGTTCATCCGTTAAAAA
Source organism: uncultured Flavobacteriaceae bacterium (assembly GCA_947311815.1). Lineage (GTDB taxonomy): Bacteria > Bacteroidota > Bacteroidia > Flavobacteriales > Flavobacteriaceae > Polaribacter. The sequence goes on along the minus strand of CAMZMA010000309.1, from coordinate 2,151 downwards.
AATAAATTTCCCCACGCCTGTAGATACTAAAACTAGAAAAATTCATGTTCAAAAAAAACAAACTTTTTCTATTGCTGATTTGGGCATTTCTGCAACCAATAATTTTGATACTGGTAGATTAAACGGATTTACAAAAGTAAATGATAGTACCGTAAATATTTATATTACGCTAGAGAATGCACCTATAAATAATAGTGCTTGGTATTCGTTTAAAATTTGGTCAAAATTGCCAAAAACGATGTATTTACAGTTTAGTTATCCAAATAAATACAGTCACCGATACATTCCTAAATTAAAAAAAGAAAACACAAATTGGGTTGCTGCGGATAGCACTCAGTTTCAATTTCAAGGAAAAGAAGGTTTGTTAAAAGTACAGTTAACCCAAGATCCTTTATGGATTTCTGCCCAAGAATCGGTTTCGTCAAAAGACACGCAACAATGGATTGATGTAGCAATCAACAAAAAAAAATACGTACACCTTTATTCCGCAGGAACATCTGCTTTGGGTAGAAATATTCCTGTTTTAGATATCTACAAAGGAGCTACAAAAGGTAAACCAATTGTGGTTTTACTCTCAAGACAACATCCTCCAGAATTAACAGGTTATTTTGCGTTTCAAAGTTTTTTAACCACTATTTTAAATGAAAGTAAATTGTCTAAATCATTTTTAGAAAAATACCGAATTTTAGTATTTCCTATTGTAAATCCTGATGGAGTAGATATGGGACATTGGCGTCATAATGCCCACGGAATAGACACCAACAGAGATTGGAGTAAGTATTTGCAACCCGAAATTAAAAATTTGACTAAATACGTGGTGAAAACAACAAAAAAAGACAAAACAACAGTGTTAGTAGCTATTGATTTTCATTCTACACAAGAAGATATGTATTATACTAGCGAAACAAGAAACGTCACTGCACACCCAGATTATATCGAAAAATGGTTTGCAGGCATCGAAAAATACTTGACAAAATATCATTACAAACCCGAACAAGAAAGAGCAAACTCAGTAAAACCAGTTTCTAAAGGGTGGTTTTTAAAATATTTTAAAGCCAACGCAATTACCTATGAAATTGGCGATGAAACGCCACGAGATTTTATCAAAGTAAAAGCGCAAGTTGCCGCCAAAGAAATGATGAAGTTAATGAATGTGTGGTAAAAGAAAATAGAAGATGTAAATAAAAAGACTTATTAGGATTTAAATCCTAATAAGTCTTTTTATTACTGTTTGTTATATAATACCTTAACTCCGCAAGTCTAAAGTCAGAAGAAACAGAAAGTCCTGTAAAAATAATACTTACAAGACTTTTCTATTTCAATTATTTTCACCAATTTCGGTGAAAACTCTAGCAGGTGAAAGTTACAACAACTACAGAAAATATAAGTGCATACGGCGGATTAAATTTTATATCCGAAATATTTAACAATCTTGATTTCGCATCCTTAATTGATAATCATTTAGGGAAGAGACCTTTACAAGCAAAATTCAGTTATTCAGATGTGATAAAAAATCTTTGGATGCTATTTTTATCAGGAGGTGATTGTGCCGAAGATATTGAAGAACATTTGAAATCAGACTTTCTTCAAATTCCAAATTTAAAAGTCTGTTCGCCAGATACCATCGGTCGAGTTTTAAAAAATTTAGCCCATAAAAAAGAGGTTCATATTAGTGAGTCTGGCATCGAGCATCAGTTTAGTAACCATGAACAACTCAATGCGTTAAATTTAGATATGTTACTCAAAACAACTGTTTTAAGCCCTAATCAATATTACGATTTTGATTTTGATCATCAATTTATTCCCTGTGAAAAATACGATTCAAAAAAGAGTTATAAAATGAAACGTGGTTATTTCCCTGGAGTTTCTACGATTGGAAAACACATTGTTTATATCGAAAATAGAAATGGAAACTCTAACGTGAAATACAAACAAGCAGACACCTTAAAAAATGCATATTCACTGTTAAAAAGCAAGAACATAAAAGTAAATAGAAGTCGAATGGACTGTGGTTCTTTTAGCAAAGAAATTATTGATGTGGTAGAAAAAAACAGCAAGTTGCTTTATATAAGAGCACAACGTTGTTCAGAACTTTCTTCTCAAATTAGAGCAGTACAAAATTGGAAAACTGTACGAATAGGTCTTTTTGAT
>CAMZMA010000308.1 GCA_947311815.1 uncultured Flavobacteriaceae bacterium | reverse complement strand
TAAGGCAGATTGTACTTTGGCAGGTGCTCTGTTAATTTCATCTGCTAACACAAAATTAGCAAATATAGGCCCTTTTTTAATAGAAAATTCGTTGTCTTTTATGTTGTAAATCATCGTACCTACAACGTCTGCGGGCAATAAATCTGGTGTAAATTGTACTCTGCTAAAACTGGCTTGTACCGCTTTAGACAAAGTGTTAATTGCTAGGGTTTTTGCCAAACCAGGAACACCCTCTAAAAGTATATGTCCGTTACCTAACAAGCCAATTAATAATCTTTCAATCATTTCTTTTTGACCAACAATTACCTTGTTCATTTCGGTAGTTAACAAATCTACAAAAGCGCTTTCTTTTTCAATTTTTTCATTGATTGCTCTTACATCTACATCCATAATTGACTATTGTTTTTAAGTGTGTATATTTTTCGGAATACAAAGCTACAATATTAGTGTTTTTTTAATTGTTAAAAGATGGTTAAAAATAGTGTTAATGAAGTGTGAAAATTTTAATTGTTTTGCTGTTTTTTTGCGTATTTCTTAGTAAAATGAAATAAAAATCGCTTTAAAACTTGTATTAGAAGGAATAAAATGAAATATTTGCAAAGAATTAACATTTAATTAACAAATTTTATGAAACAAAATGACTTTTTGAAACAGATTGTTATTGCTTTAATTTTTGCGTTGCCATTTGTAATGAATGCACAAAAAGTAAAAGGAAAAGTAACAGACAAGAGTAGTCAACCCCTATCGTATATGAATGTGGTAGAAAAAGGAACTACTAACGGTACTACTACCGATGAACATGGTAACTTTACAATTACTGTAAAAAAATTACCTACTATTTTACAAGTTTCTTCTTTAGGATACAAAACTATTGAGAAACAAATTTTTAATACCAATTTTATTACAATTGTAAGTGAAGAGGCTGATGAGTCTTTAGATGAAGTTGTAATTGTTGGTTCTCGTAACAAAAGCAGAACGGTTTTAGATTCTCCTGTTGCTATTGATATTATTGATGTAAAAGAATTAGCATCTGCAGGACCGCAAGTAAATTTAAATCAAATTTTAAATTATGTTGCTCCTTCTTTTTCATCGAATACACAAACAATTTCTGATGGAACAGATCATATTGACCCTGCTTCATTAAGAGGTTTAGGACCCGATCAAGTATTGGTTTTAATTAACGGAAAAAGAAGACACACTTCTTCTTTGGTAAATGTAAACGGAACGTTTGGTAGAGGTGCAGTTGGTACTGATTTAAATGCCATACCAACAGCAGCGATTAAAAGAATTGAAGTGTTAAGAGACGGAGCAGCAGCTCAATACGGGTCTGACGCTATTGCTGGTGTAATTAATATTGTATTAAACACGGTAACGGATCAATTAAATTTATCGGTTACTTCTGGAGCTAATCTTTCATCAAATGCAAATGGGCAAACTGGTGGTATGGACGGAGAAACCGTAAATGTTGCCGCTAATTATGGTGTAAAACTTGGTAAAAACGGTGGATATATTAATTTTACTGGAGATTTTGATTACAGAAATCCATATAACAGAATGAAAGAATTTGAAGGAAGTATTTTTAATGCATACAATTCTATAGAATGGGTAGCTAATAATACTTATGGAATGGATTTAACAAACCTTTCAATGTCTGATATTCAGTTTGCAGCACAAGGAGTTACGCATTTTGATATCGCTACAAAAAACGCTATTTCAAATGCTACTTCAATAGCAGATCTTCAAGGTATTTTAGGGTTTGACACTACAGATGCTGAATTAATAACAAGAGGTTTAAAAAGAAGTGATTTTAATATGAGAGTAGGACAATCTCAATTAAGAAGTGGTCGTTTCTTTGCAAACATGAGTTTTCCTATTGACGATAACGGAACAGAAATTTATTCTTTTGCAGGTATTAGTAACAGAAGAGGAAACTCTGCAGGTTTTTATAGATTACCAAGTCAAAGTAGAACGTATACTCCTTTGTATATCAACGGATTTTTACCAGAAATTAATTCGACCATTAAAGATCAATCTTTAGCAGTAGGAGTTAAAGGTAAAATAGGAGAGTGGGATGTTGATTTTAGTAATACTTGGGGTAAAAATGGTTTCTTATTTGAAATTTCAAATACTGCAAACGCTTCATTATTAGATGCGACACCAGTGAGATTTGATGCAGGAGGATTTTCTTTTATACAAAATACCACAAACTTAGACTTTACTAAAAATTATAAAGATATTTTTAATGGTTTAAATATTGCTTTTGGTGTAGAAAATAGACTAGAAACCTATCAAATTTTTGCAGGAGAAGAGGCTTCTTATACATCTTATGATGTAAACGGACAACCTGTAACACCATTAACATCAGCAACTACTGATTTCTTTGGAAACACAAGACCTGGTGGAGCACAAGTTTTCCCTGGTTTTTCTCCAAAAAACGAGTTAGAAAGACAACGTAGTAGTTTTGGAGTGTATGCAGATTTTGAAGCAGATTTTTCAGATGATTTTATGGTAGGAGTTGCTGGTCGTTTTGAAAACTATAGCGATTTTGGATCTACCTTTAAT
>CAMZMA010000307.1 GCA_947311815.1 uncultured Flavobacteriaceae bacterium | reverse complement strand
GATGAAAATAACATACCGAATGGATTTTCAATTCCTTGAGTTAATAAAAGCCCCATAATATAAGCTCCCCAAGCATTAAAAGGAATTAAAATTGATGTGGGTGCAGAACTAGAATCGGCTATATAAGCGAGTTTTTCTCTAGGGATTTTCAGCTTATCAAACACAGGACGAAACAGCGTTCCTACGGTTAAAGAACTGATGCTTGTTTCTACAAATAAAATGATTCCTGTAACGGCTGCAAGCAACTGGATAACCACTCTACTATACCCTGTTTGTTTTTTTTCGTAATAATGAATCAGTATATTTAGTTTGTTTACAAAACCTTCTACGCCTCGAGAATACTGAATAAAAATCAACAAAGAACCTACCAAAGCACTAAACATAATGGTTTTTGTTTTCCATCCTTCGCTAAAAACCTTTACTAAATTTTCAATAGTTGCGAGGGTGCCTGTTAAGAAATTCCAATCGTTCATAATAAACCACGAAAACCAAATTCCGAAAAGCAACGCAATATAAACTTGTTTGGTTCTAAGTGCTAAAATGATAGCTACTACTGGTGGTAAGATAGAAAGGAATCCGTAATCGTGCATAATTTGTTTGTTTTGGTGGCTAAAGATAGGTTTTTTTGATAACTTTTTTTACATTGCTATTTCAATTCTGATAAAAATGACAAACAAATACATCATTGCGTTAGATCAAGGCACCACAAGTTCTCGCACTGTAATTGTAAATGATAAAGGAGCGATTGTTGCGATGGAACAACAGGAAATTGAACAGATTTATCCAAAATCTGGTTGGGTAGAACATAACCCGATGGAAATTTTAGAAACGCAACTTACTACAATGAAAAAAGCGATAAAAAAGGCGCAGATTCAACCATCAGAAATTGCAGGTATTGGCATCACCAATCAACGAGAAACCACTGTTGTTTGGAATAAATTTACAGGAAAACCCATTTACAACGCCATTGTTTGGCAAGATAAAAGAACCGCTGCTATTTGCGAAAACTTAAAAGAAAAAGGACTCGATAATCATGTGAATAAAACCACAGGATTGGTGATTGACTCTTATTTTTCGGGAACAAAAATTAACTGGATATTAGAAAATGTTGAAGGCGCTAAAGCATCCGCAGCAAAAAACGAATTGCTTTTCGGAACAATTGATACGTGGTTATTATGGAATTTAACAGACAAAAAAATTCATGCAACCGATTATAGCAACGCCTCAAGAACCATGTTGTTTGACATTAAAAATTTGTATTGGGACGATACACTTCTAGAAGCTTTAAAAATCCCTAAATCGATGTTGCCAGAAGTAAAACCTTCTTCTTTTCACTTCGGAAATTATGAATTGAATGGTGTTAAAATTAAGATTACAGGAATTGCAGGCGACCAACAAGCTGCCTTGTTCGGGCAAACTTGCTTTGAAAAAGGAGAAGCAAAAAACACGTACGGAACGGGTTGTTTTTTATTGATGAATACAGGCGAACAGTTGCAATACTCTAAAAACGGATTGTTAACCACCATTGCGTGGGGAATTGACAATAAAATTTACTACGCGTTAGAAGGAAGCGTTTTTATTGCAGGTGCAGCGATACAATGGTTGCGAGATGGTTTACAAATGATAACATCTGCCAAAGAAAGCGAAGAATTTGCTAATTTGGTACCCGAAGAAAGTTCGGTGTATGTAGTGCCTGCTTTTGCGGGTTTGGGTGCTCCGTATTGGGATATGTATGCACGTGGCGCTATTTTTGGACTAACACAAGACACGGGTAAAAACCATTTGATAAAAGCCACCTTAGAATCTTTGGCGTACCAAACCAAAGACCTAATTATTGCCATGGAAAATGACGCACAAACAACCTTAATTTCTTTAAAAGTTGATGGAGGTGCAAGTGCCAATAATTTTTTAATGCAGTTTCAAGCCGCTATTTTAAACACGGTTGTAGAACGCCCCAAAACTACCGAAACTACCGTTATGGGAGCTGCTTATTTAGCAGGAATTTATGTGGGTTTATGGACACAAGAATCCATTGTATTGCATAGAAAAATTGATAGAGAATTTACACCCAATTTTTCGTCAGAAAAAAGAAATCGTTTGTATAAAAAATGGCAAAAAGCAGTAAAACGAAGTATGAATTGGGAAGAATTGTAGGGTTTTTATCAATTTGAACGAGGAAACACCTTTATTCAACGAGTTTTTTTCTTTTTCTATCTACTCTTTTGTTGTTTTGTGCTCAAATCACTTAAATTTGAAACAGTATGAAAACAAAACACATCATTACATTTTTTAGCTTCCTTATTTTAAATTCTTGTATTGTAAAATCATTACATCCTTTTTATACAAAAGAAACGCTCTCTTTTGACGCTTCGTTTATTGGGAAATGGGAAGATCAAAAAAAAGGAAAATGGAATGTTATTTCATTTAAAGAAGCTTTTTTTAAGGATAGTAAAAAAAAGTTAAATGATTTAGACAAAGAGGACTTGCGTATCTATAACAAGTACAAAAAAGGGTATTATGTAGAATATACAGATTCTAAGAAAACAGCTCTTTTTATTGTAATGCCTTTTAAGATTAACAAACAATTGTTTTTAGATTT
>CAMZMA010000306.1 GCA_947311815.1 uncultured Flavobacteriaceae bacterium | reverse complement strand
TTTTTACTTTGGTTTACCTCCTCGCCTACTATCAGAAAAATAAATAAAAAATACAAATAACAACCGTTACATATTAAAAATAATAATGATGAAAACAAAACAAATTCTATTACTTGTAGGCATTTTAATTGCAGGAATCTTGATTGGAAAATTTGCTTTTAATAACGATGCTTCTAAAAGCACACATTCAGCAGAAACTGTAGAAGAGCATTGGACCTGTTCTATGCATCCTCAAATTGATATGCCCGAATTTGGAAGTTGCCCAATTTGTGGTATGGATTTAATTCTTAAAGATGCAAGTGCTGATAGTGAAGGGACATTAAATTCGTTTAAAATGACAAAAAACGCGATGGCTTTAGCAAATATTGAAACCATTGTAGTTGGAAAAAATAAAGCAAGTAATAACGCAAACGCTGCCTTAAAAGTATCTGGAAAAATACAAGCAAACGATAAAGAAACTGCTTTACAAACAGCACATTTTGGAGGTAGAATTGAAAAACTATACTACAAATCTGTTGGAGATTATCTAAAAATCGGTGCATTAATTGCAAAAGTATATTCGCCAGAATTAGTAACTGCTCAAAATGAATTAATAGAAGCCATGAACGTAAAAGAGCTACAACCATTCCTTTACCAAGCTGTTAGAAATAAAATAAAATTATGGAAAATTTCTGAAAAACAAATTCAACAAATAGAGCGAACAAAAAAAGTAATTACCTACTTTAATATGTACGCATCTACCTCTGGTTATATTGATGAGATTTTAGTACAAGAAGGCACACATCTTAAAGAAGGAACACCCATGTTTAAAGTATCTAAATTACAAACTGTTTGGGCAGTTTTTGATGTCTATGAACAAGATGTAAAAAACGCACAATTACAACAAGAAATAAACATTACTTTAAATGCGTATCCTGATAAAAAAATAACATCAAAAATTAATTTTATCAATCCTATTTTAGATGCTAAAAAGCGTACGATAGAAGTAAGAGCGACATTAAAAAACAACCGCAACTTTTTAAAACCAGGCATGTTAATAACAGGTAATTTAACTCTTAAAAACAATGCAATTGCTGCAAAATTAGTTGTACCAAAATCTGCTATTTTATGGACCGGAAAACGCTCTATTGTCTATGTAAAAACAAGCAAAGACGAACCCATTTTTGAGTTAAGAGAAGTGAAACTAGGCGCTTCATTAAAAGACAATTACGAAATAATTAGCGGTTTAAATACTGCCGATGAAATTGTTACTAACGGCACTTTTACTGTAGATGCAACTGCACAATTACAAGGAAAAAAATCGATGATGTCTCCTAAAAACGAGAACGAAGAAAAGGAAATATCAGAAAAAATGATTGAAAAAATAGTTGTAAATCCTAATTTTGTACATCAACTAAATGAGGTTTTCAAAAATTATATTGTGCTTAAAAACGGTTTGGTTGTAACCGATGCTAAAAAAGTTAGTGAAGCGGCAAAAACAACCTTAACTAGTTTGCAAAAAGTACAAATGAAACTATTAAAAAAACCAGAAGCACATGCTGTTTGGATGCAAGGAAAAAAGGAAATAAAAAATACTTTAGAGCAAATTCAAAAAGAAAACGATGTTGAAAAACAACGAACTTCATTTATCAAATTATCTAATGCAATGGTAATTTTAGCAAAAACTTTTGGTGTACACACAACTATTTATGTACAACATTGTCCAATGGCAAACAACAATAAAGGAGCTGATTGGTTAAGTTATGACGAAACCATAAAAAACCCCTATTATGGCGACAAAATGCTTTCGTGTGGTAGTACCAAACAGACATTAAAAAAAGATATGTAACAAAAGTTACATTAAAAAATTATTATTATAATAACTTTACAAAAATTAAAACAGCATGAAACAATTATTTATACTATTTTTTTTAGGAGCAACTTTAGGAGTTTTTTCTCAAAATCAGTTGTTAATTCCGCCAACTATAGAAAGTACAAACATCAATTTAACGCTTCAAAATGGTACGCATCAGTTTTTATCTGGTCAAATTACCACAACAATGGGAGCAAATGGTAATGTTTTAGGGCCCACATTAATCGTTAACAAAGGAGATAATCTAAACATAAATGTAACCAATAATTTAGCACAAACTACTACTATTCACTGGCACGGTATGCATGTTTCGGCATCAAATGATGGTGGACCACACACAACAATTGCTCCAGGAGCTACTTGGAATCCTCAATTTACAGTCTTAGACAAAGCCACTACTTTTTGGTATCACCCACATTTAGATGAATTTACAGATGAACATGTAAGTAAAGGTATTGCAGGATTAATTATTGTTAAAGATACTGATGAAGCAGCATTAACTTTACCAAGAACCTATGGTACAGACGATTTTCCGCTAGTGATTCAAACAAAAGATTTTGATGCTAACAATCAAATTGTAAACCATTCTAACGCAGATGATGTGGTGATGGTAAATGCCACAGTTAATCCAAAATTAAATGTTCCTGCACAAGTAGTTCGGTTTAGAGTGCTTAATGGTTCATCGCAACGAGTTTTTAATTTAGGTTTATCGGGCAACAAAACATTTTATCAAATTGCTACAGACGGAGGTTTAAAAAATACATCTGCAGCACTTACAAGATTAAAATTAGCACCGGGAGAACGAACAGAAATTTTGATAGATTTTGCTGGTTTAAACGGACAAACAGTACAATTAATGAGTTATGCATCAGAATTTGGAAACGGAATTTACGGCGCTACAAACCCAGGAATGAGTGGAGGAATGACCTTAAACAACTACAACCCAAATAGCATGAACGGTGCCAATTTTAATATTTTACAATTAGATGTAGTTGCTCAAACTGCAAATCCTATCACTACTATTCCAAATTCATTAGTAACCGTTACCCCTTATTTAGAAGCAAACTCAGATCAATCAAGAACGCTAACATTAAGCCCTATAACTGGAGGTCAAAATCAACTAAACGGAGATTTCACCATTAATAGCGTTTCTATGGATATGAATACCATTAATTTTACGGTTCCGTTAAACAATATAGAAATATGGACAATACAGAATAATTCTGCAATTTCGCATCCATTCCATATTCATGATATTCAATATTATATTTTAGATATCAACGGAAATCCTCCTCCAGAATACTTAAAAGGATGGAAAGACACCGTATTAGTTCCTGGTGGACAAGGTACCGTTAGAGTTATTACTAAATTTACAGATTTTGCTGATGATACTGTGCCGTACATGTACCATTGTCATATGCTTACACATGAAGATGGCGGAATGATGGGGCAATTTACCGTAGTAGATACCACGGCTAATATTGATGATGAAAATTTTGAAAACGGATTTACACTATTTCCAAATCCATCAAAAAGAGTATATATGACCGCCAAATTAAAAAACACGAACGAAAAAATACAATCTTTTGCAATCATCAATCAATTAGGACAAATTGTTGGCTATCATAAAATACATGAAAACGAAGTAAGCAATCTTATTTCATTTCCAGTTTTTGAGTACAGCGCAGGAATTTATATTTTAAAACTCTACTCTAACAGTAAAATTTACACAAAGAAATTTGTGATAGAGTAAAACTTTAGCACTTTTTACACAAAGAAAAAAGCCTGATAATCAATATTGATTATCAGGCTTTTTTGTCGGGGTGACAGGATTAACCAAAATTATGAATCGTATATTTTTTATAGAGATTGGGCAAAAAGTTTGTATAATCTAAAGGTATTCTATGATTAAACAACGCACCTAATCTTACACAAAACCCTTCTGATAAAATTACCAATACAATACAGCATAACTACGTTTTTTCACTAAATCTTAATATTGTTTGGTAGAAAGCAATACTAAAGTGCAAGCAATATCGGTAAAAACTCCTTGTTCTTTCAATAATTTTATAAATGCTAGGTTTTCTGTACCTGGATTAAAAATGACTCTTTTGGGGGCTAAACCTAATATATAATCATAATATTCTTGTTGCCTTTTCGGGTTGATGTATAAAGTAACCGTATCAATATTTTTGTACGCTTTTAATGTTGTATCAATCGTTACATCTGCAACCATTCCTCTTTTTAATCCAAAAGCAAGGGTGGTTATTTTGTTCTCTCTCAATTTACGAATTGCAAAATTAGAATACCGATTCTCTTTTAATGAAGCACCAAAAACTAAGGTTCGTTTTTCCATTCTATTAATGCAAAATCTTAAACAAAAGTTCTTTTAAAATATCGGCTTCTTTACCTCCGCTAAAGCCAACTCCTTTACTTTTTACATCGGCTTCTCTTAAAAAAGCGATGATTTGTGCTACTTTACGCATCGGATAATTTCTTGCAGCTGTAACATAATCGCCTACAAAATACGGATTTACACCCAGTTTTTTTGAAACTGCCATTTTAGAAGTATCCTGTAAACCGTGATACATTAATAATTGTGTAAAAAAACTATTGAGTAAAGAAATAGTCATAACCAACGGATGTTTTCGTTGATTTTGAGCAAAATAATTAATAATTCTATTCGCTTTTAACACATTTCGTTCTCCTACTGCTTTTCGCAATTCAAAATTATTAAAGTCTTTAGAAATCCCGATATTTTCTTCGATATGCTGTGGTGTAATAATTGTTTCGATAGGCAACACAGAAGTTAACTTATCTAATTCATTATTAATTTTGCTTAAATCAGTGCCTAAAAAATCGACCAACATACTCGCTCCTTTTGGCTCAATTTGATATTTCTTACCACCCAAAACTCTACGAATCCAATCAGAAACCTGATTTTCATACATTTTTTTACTTTCGTAAATCAATCCGTTTTTAGCAATCGCTTTATATACTTTTTTTCGTTTATCGAGCTTTTTATATTTGTAATTTATCACCAAAACCGTTGTAGGCTGCGGATTTAAAGCATACGCCTCTAACTTATCAATCGTTCTTATTAAATCTTGCGCTTCTTTTACAATAATTACCTGACGTTCTGCCATCATTGGGTAACGTTTAGCCGCTGCAACAATAGCATCGACAGATACTTCTCTACCGTACATTACCTGCTGATTAAAGCCTTTTTCTGTTTCATCTAACACATTTTGTTCAATAAAATCTGAAATTTTATCAATATAATATGGCTCTTCACCCATTAAAAAATAAATAGGTTTGATGTTGCCGTTTTTTATATCGCTAACGATGGATGTTATTTGGTTCATGAAGTAAAGTCAATTATTAAATGATTGAATGATTAAAAGACTAAAAGATTGAAAGACTAAAAGATTTCTTATTTTTGACCGATGCAAAAACTCAATCTTCCTTCTTATCATTTCAAGCTCAAAAGTAACGAAAAACATACGCTTATTTTTGATAATTTAAGAAAAAAATATTTGGTCTTAACACCCGAAGAATGGGTGCGTCAGCATTTTGTACGGTTTTTGGTAGATGAAAAAAAATACCCAACTACCTTAATTGCTATCGAAAAACAATTAAAAATCAACAATTTAACCAAACGTACAGATATCATTGTTTTTAACAAAAAAGGCAACCCAGATATTTTAGTAGAATGTAAAGCACCCAATGTAAAAATTACCCAAGCTACTTTTGATCAAATTGCCCGATACAACCTACAATTAAATGCCAATTATTTAATTGTTACCAACGGTTTACAGCATTATTTTTGTAAAATGGATGTGAAAAATGAAACGTATATTTTTTTAGAAGATATTCCTGATTATCAATAAAACAGTATTGAACAAACCGCATATTTCCGTAATTTCGCCACTATGAAAACAGCCATTGTTATTTTAAATTGGAACGGACAGCAACTTTTAGAACAGTTTTTGCCTTCTTTGGTAAAATACAACACCAACAATGCAACAATTTATGTTGCCGACAATGCTTCTACTGATGATTCTATTTTTTTTATAAAACAACATTTTCCTACTGTAAAAATAATACAAAACGCTACAAATGGCGGTTACGCAAAAGGATATAACGATGCTTTACAGCATTTAAATGCGGATATTTATTGTCTCATAAATTCGGATATTGAAGTCACTAAAAATTGGTTACCTCCTATTCTATCGCTTTTTGAACAAGAAGAAAATACCGCAATTATTCAACCTAAAATTTTAGATTTTAAGGACAAAACCAAATTTGAATATGCAGGTGCTGGTGGCGGATTTTTAGACAAATTCGGTTATCCGTATTGTAGAGGACGCATTTTTAATACTATTGAAAAAGACACACATCAATTTAACGATATTACTGATATTTTTTGGGCTTCGGGTGCTTGTTTTTTTATTCGTGCTCAGGTATTTCACCAACTTACTGGTTTTGATGAAGATTATTTTGCGCATCAAGAAGAAATCGATTTGTGTTGGCGGGCAAAAAACAGTGGATTTAACATTAAATATGTTGGAGATTCTACCGTTTATCATGTTGGTGGTGCCACGTTACAAGAAACAAATCCGCAGAAAACTTTTTTAAATTTCAGGAATAGTTTGTTAAATTTGGTGAAAAATACTCCTGCTACATCGGTGTTTTTTCTTGTCTTTTCTCGCTTACTTTTAGACGGAATTGCAGGCGTACAATTTGTTTTTCAACTAAAACCCATGCACACCATTGCGATTATTAAAGCACATTTTAGTTTTTACGGAATGCTGCCTAAGTTTTTGAAAAAACGCAAGAAATTAACTCAAAAAGAAAAGTATTATCAACATACAAGTGTGGTTTGGCAATATTATTTGTTGGGCAGAAAAAAGTTTAAAAAATTGAAATAATCGATAAAAGAGATTAAAGCATTTCATGGTTAGACAAAAGAAAAAAACCTGGTAGATAACTCTTACATCTGAATGAAATACTTTAGGAATTTAGTATCGAAAAACTTACAAGATAGACAAACTTCCTTTTCCTTCTCTGAGTACAACAGGTTCGTCATCTGTTAAATCGATTACTGTAGATGCGTGATTATCTCCATAACCGCCATCAATCACCAAATCTACCTTGTTTTGCCATTTTTCGAAAATCAATTCAGGGTCGGTAGTATATTCTAACAAATCATCTTCATCATAAATAGAAGTCGATACAATAGGATTGCCCAATTCTTCTACAATAATTCTTGCAATAGCATTATCTGGCACACGAATTCCTACCGTTTTTCGTTTTTTAAATACCTTTGGCAAGGTATTGCTTCCTGGTAAAATAAAGGTATAAGGTCCTGGTAATGCTCTTTTTAAGATTTTATACGTTGGCGTATCAATTTGTTTTACATAATCTGATAAATGACTCAAATCGTTACAAACAAAAGAAAAATTAGCTTTTTCTAATTTAACTCCTTTAATTTTTGCGATTCTATTAAGTGCTTTTGTATTGGTAATATCACATCCTAAGCCATAAACGGTGTCTGTCGGATAAATAATTAAGCCTCCGTTTTGTAATATTTTTACAACTTTAGCTATTTCCTTCGGATTTGGATTTTCGTTATATATTTTTATAAATTCTGCCATGGCATAAAATTACAAAAAGGCTACCTGAAAATCAAGTAGCGCTTTATTTATTTTTAGGGAAGTTTTTAAATTTTAAACCGGAGTTCGATATAAGAATCGAAGTAAAAATTCAATAAATACGCAATCTGCATCGCTAAAATTTTTTAAAGGAACTCGTTTCTTTAAAAAATTGTAGCTCACATCTCACGTATTTATTGAATTTTTACTTCGATTCTTATATCGAACTCCGGTTTAAATTTTAAAAACTTCCCTAAAAATAAATAAAGCGCTACTTGATTTTCAGGTAGCCTTTTTGTAATTTTATGC
>CAMZMA010000305.1 GCA_947311815.1 uncultured Flavobacteriaceae bacterium | reverse complement strand
GTTGCAGATAAGTGTACAGAATGTAAAGGATTTCATGAAGAGCCACAATGTGCAGCTGTATGTCCTGTAGATTGTTGTATTCCTGATGAAGACAATGTAGAAAGCGAAGAAGAATTGTTGACAAAACAACGTTTTATGCACGAAGAATAAGGGCATAAATAACTTTTTGATAAAAAGAAAAATCCCAAGTTTTTAAAACATGGGATTTTTTTTTGTGATTAAAAACACCCAATTCAATTAAAAAAAGGGTGTTTTTGTATTTATTAATAAAAACAAATAATTAAAATTTAAAGTTGAATCTCAAATTGAAGTTAGTTCCTAACTGTCCCATTTGAGTAACTTCTGAACTGTATTTGAATCTACCACCAGCACTTCTTAAATCTACATTTCCGTTTGTACCATTGTTTAAAATATCTGGATATACATCAAAAATATTGTTAGCAGTTAATGAGATATTAAAATGTTTAGTAAATTCATAGCCTAGTATAAAGTCTGTAACAACTTTTGCAGAGTGTACTTGATCATCTACTGCAGTTTCTCCTGCAACAGTTACTTCTCCAAAACGAGTATTGTTCATAGAAAAGTTGAATTTATTTACATCGTAACTTAAACCTAAAGCAATTTTAGATTTTGGTCTAGAGTCTGTAATACGTAAAGCTTCTCTATGATTAAAAATATCATAACCACCAGCTTCTAATATTGCAGGATTTGCTACAGCACCATCAATTACTGTTTTGTTAAAGTTCATAGCTAAATTCATTCCGAATTTACCTTCTCCCATTGGAATTTTGTCATAATCTAATACAACATCTACTCCAGAGGTTTTAGTGTTTACTGCGTTGATGAAGAATTGTAAAGCCAATACATCGTTGTCAATTAATAATTGCTCAACAGCATCAGATCCATCTAAATTACCATCTAAAGGTTTAATTTGAGAAGAGAATAAAACTCTATCTTTTACATTGATTTGATAAAAATCTGCGGTGAAATTTAATTTTCCAAATTTACCAGTACCTCCAATAGAAAAGTTTTGAGAAGTTTCTGCATGTAAGTTTGGTACACCTAATCCTATAACCGCATCAGAATCATTTGGTAAAGTACCTTGTAATTGTGGGTCTGGGTTTGGAGATACAATAATATATTGTGTTAATTGGATATATCTTTGGTGTAAAGTTGGTGCTCTAAAACCTGTACTTGTAGAAGCTCTTAAAGCGGTGTGATCATTTAATTTGTAACGACCATTTACTTTCCAAGAGAAATTGCTTCCAAAGTCAGAAAAATCTTCATAACGGATAGCACCTCCTAAAAGAAAATCTTCGCTAAAGTCATAATCTAATCCTGCGTAAGCAGCAAAGTTAGAACGACTCACATCCATAGCTTCTGCTGGTTTTATACCTGCAAAAGAATCTGAACCTCCACCATAATAAGAAATTTCATCTCCTTTATGACCTACGTAATATTCTTTTTTATATTCAAATCCAAAAGAAGTACTTACATTATCGTTATGTACTTTACTAAAGTCTAAGTTGGTTACAAAATTACTAAATGCATAACCACCAGGATTAAAAGTTCTTGGAGAAGTACCGTGATCTGCTAAATAATCTCTATTTACAGAGTTTTTAACAGTGTAATCTACATAGTTTCTACCATAAGAAGCACTCAAATCTGTATTGTATCCTCCTAAATTAAATTTAAAACCTACTACGTTCATATTGTCTAAAACAATCGTTTCGAATGTTGGATGATATCCTACGAAATCTTCATAAGAAGAAAGAAATTCAGCTGCTTGTACATCGCCTCTCCAAAACGGAGATCTGTAATATGCATAACTTTGACCATATCTTTTTGTAAATGTATGAAAAGTGTAAAATTCTGAATCGTCACCTAAAGGTAATGTAAAGTTTGCTAAGGCAGAATTTTTAGTAAGTCTTGGTTGACCAACTTTCATTCCTATTTCTGGGTTTTCTTGCATCCAAGCAGAAACATTGTTAAAATAAGCTAAATCTCTAATGTATAAAGGGTCATTAGGGCCAGTATGATCGTTAACATCTGGAGCGGCACCAGGAGTATCTTGTGCTTTACCTGCTCTGTTTGTAGCGTATTGGTCATAATGCTCTAAACTTAAGTTTAAAGTACCTTCGCCTACTTTAAAAGTAGAGTTGTAATCGATACCTAATTTAAAACCATCACCAACACTTGTAATTCCTGTGTAAGTGTTTACTTCTGCAAAAGAAGTATTGTCTTTTAAGATAATGTTGATTACACCTGCAATTGCATCAGAACCGTATTGTGCAGAAGCACCGTCTCTAAGTACTTCAATTCTTTTTACAGCTGCATTTGGAAAACTTTTTAAGTCAATACCTACTTCTCCTTTTCCAGGAGTACCATTCAAATAAATTTGAGCAGATTGCTTCATTCTTTTACCATTCATTAAAACCAAGGTTCTACTTGGACCTAATCCTCTTAAATCAGCTGGATCAAAGTGAGCAGTAGCATCAGAAATTGCTTGTGTAGCAGAGTTAAATGATGGTACTTTGTAAGTTAACATTTGTTCTACTTGTACTTTACCACTAGATTGTAAACCTGCTGCTGATATATTATCAATTGGCACAGGAGAGTTTAATACTGTTCTTGGTTTCGCTCTGTTACCAGTCACTACAATTTCATCTAATTGCATGCCTTCTGCTAATACAACATTGATGACTTTTTTACCATTTACAGCTACTTCTTTACTTTCGTAACCGGTGTAACTTACTACCAATGTAGCTCCGTCTGCAACGGTTAAACTGTAATTACCATCAAAATCTGAGGTAGTTCCGTTTTTTGTTCCCTTTTCTAAGATGCTAGCACCAGGTAAAGGGTTGTTGTCTGAATCTTTTACAGTACCAGTTACTTTTGACTGGGACCAAGCAAAACTTGTAAAAAGAATTGCAAATAATAAAAGTGTAAATTTTTTCATAAATAAATGTTTAATTAATAATAGTATAATAGCTTTTTTTAGGGTTTTATGGTATTTAACCGAAAGCATTATATTATCAATAAGAGTTAAAACAGAAGTTTATACTCTTTTTATTTAACTTTTATTTAACTTTTTAGAAATGATAGTTTAATTTAGAGTAAAAAAAGCGCCCGTTACTACCCATTTGTGTAGCGTCCCAATAGCCACCGCTATCAGTATCAGGACTTTGTGTATCTGGGTAATTATTGAAGAGGTTGTTAATACCTATTTGATAGGTGATGTGTTTTTTTACCTCATAATTAATATGAATATCTGTGGTAATTTTTGGCGAATAATAATCTGTTGCCGCTTTTAATCTATCTTGTTCTGAATTGTTAAAATTAACAAGATCTTGGTGTATTTGCCAATCAATTAAAGTAATGCTACTGTATCTTGTAAAGTTTATTCCTGTATTTATTTTATCTTTTTGAAATTCTAAAGAAAGATTAAACTTGTTTTTTGGTGCTGATGATAAAATAAAATGTTGTTCTCTGATACCGAAAAAAGTTTCTTTATCAAGATTTTTGTTATTTATTTTTTTTATCAGCATGTTGTTAATGTTTCCTGCTAAACTAAAAAGCAATGTTCCTAAGCCAATATTTTTTTTCCAGCTAGTTTTTAAATCTATCCCAAAGGTATGGGTATCTACCCCATTGGCGAAAAACTGTACATTATCTACATTAAAACCTAAATTAGAAGCATCAAAATTACCGCTTAAAATAATTCGGTCTTTAATATTTACAAAATAAGTATCTATATCTATATTAAAATTTTTAAGATGAAAAGAAAGACCAAAGTTGGTATTAAAAGCTTCTTCTTCTTTTAGTTTTTCTATTCCTAATCTTTTTGTTAATGGATCATTATTTGCAATTAAAAGAGATTCGGTAGGTGTGCTACCAATATAGTTAGTAAATGTTAAGTTGTAATATATTTGTGCTAATGAAGGCGCTCTAAACCCCGAACTATAAGAGCCTCTTATATTTAGTAGAGGTGTTATTTTTATTCTGAAAGCAAATTTCGAATTTAATTTGCTTCCAAAATCACTATAATATTCATATCTAAAGGCGGTAGTAACAAGTAGTTTTTTTGTAAAATCAAACTCAGCATCTGTATAAAAACTAAAATTGTTTCTGCTTCTATCTACTTCGTTATTGGGCGAATATCCAGGAAAACCTTGTGCGCCACCAGGTCTTACAGTATTATTGTATGTAACTAAATTTGATGGTAATGTGTTAGAGGTAACAATGTTGCCGTAGATGTCATATGCAGCATAAGAAGCTTCTTCGCCAGCAAAAATTTGATAGTTTTCTAACTTGTGTTCTACACCAAAGGCGATGTTAAGACTTTCGAAAATTTGATCATAATGCCTCGAAAAATCAATATCTATAGTGTTTTGAGTTAATTTATGTCCGCCTGCATCAAACTCTGTTGGCGAGTTTTCTTGTAAAGTTGCGTTTAAAGTTTCTTTAATAAAATATTGAAATGTATTATTGCCATATGTATTATTAAAATCGATATTCCAATGTCTAAAAGAGGTTTTAATACCGAAAGAAAAAGATTTATCAGAAATAGTTGAGGTTATTAAAGGGTTAAATCCTTTAGGATAAATACTTAGTACGTTTCTTTCGCTTTGAGGACTTCTTGTAAAAGCAAAAGCTTCTGTATTTCTATAATTATAACCGCCAAAGGCGTAAAACGAAATGTTGTTTTCTAGAGTAAAACCTGTATTTATAAAAACATTTGCATTTTTAAAAGCAGCATCTCCATATTTTTCTCTTAAATCTGTACCAGCCCTATACGTGTGTTCTTTTGATAGAAAAGCTGAAGAAATATTTATGAATCCGCTTTTTGTAATTTCTGCACCATAATTTACGTCAAATTTATAGGTTAATCCATCAATTTTTTTTGATGAAAATCGATTTTTTATGGGCGAATTAACTCCATAAAATCCAAATGATGAATTAATATCTAAAACATTTGTCGAGTCTTTTAAAACGATGTTAATAACTCCTGCAATTGCATCAGAACCATATTGCGCAGAAGCTCCGTCTTTTAATATTTCAATTCTTTTTATTGCAGCAGTAGGAATTGTATTTAAATCTGTACCCGAATTTCCTCTACCTCTTGTGCCGTATAAATTTATTAAAGAAGCTTGATGTCTTCTTTTTCCGTTAATTAACACCAAAGTTTGGTCTGGTCCTAAGCCACGTAAGGTTGTTGGGGTAATATGATCTGCGCCATCTGCACCCGATTGTTTTGAGGCATTAAATGAGGGAATTGCATATTGCAATAGTTGGTTTACTTCTGTAAAGCCAGATTTTTTATTGACTTTATCAATATCTACTATATCAGTAGAGGTTACTGCATCTTTCTTTGTTCTGTTTTTATTTCTAGAACCTACAAGAAAAACTTCATCTAATGATTCTCCGTCAATTAATATAATTGATAAAAAGGATGAAGATTTTGGAGTTATTTTTTTACTTTGATACCCCATAAAACTAACTAAAATAGCGTTGTTTTTATGAATTGTAAGTTGAAAAGAACCATCTAGTTTTGAGATGGTTCCGTTTTTGCTTCCAACTACAACAATACTTGCTCCTACTAAAGGAGTATTGTAATTAGAGAAAATTTTTCCTTTTACAATGATTTTTTGATTCGTTTTTTTTGTGTAAATAACATAGTATTTGTTCCCTAGATAATCAAACTCTAATGAGGTTACTTTTTTTAATAAACTAATAGATTGTTTTAAATCTAAGTCTTTAAAAGCCTCTTTTGTAACGTATTTGTCTTTAAGTAAATTAGATTTGTAAGTAAAATAAACGTGGTAGTTAGAACTAATATCGTCTAGGAAAGTATGTAAAGGTGTTTTAGAGGAAGCATTATTTTGCGCACTTATTGTACTACTTATAAAAGTAAATAATAAGGCAAACAATAATTGATTAAATGGAGGAATCTTATTTTGCATCTAATAGATTAGATTATTAATCTAGCAAAATAATTATTTATTTTTAATAATTAGCGTATTATTTTCTTTTTTGATGTTTATACCCACAGATTTCATAATTGCTTGCAAACAAATGTCAATATTAGTAGTTGTTACAGTACCTGTGATCAGAGTGATTTTTAGTAATCCTGAATTAAAAACAACCCTGATCACAGG
>CAMZMA010000304.1 GCA_947311815.1 uncultured Flavobacteriaceae bacterium | reverse complement strand
AATTTTACTCATAATATATGTGTTATTTAATTTTTATTCAGTTTTATTTACTGATGTTCTAATAGTCAAGATGTATGCCAAGAGGTTTTGCAATAAAAATATCTTTTAAAAACTGACAATTTTTATTGCAAAACCTCTTGGCATACATCTTGACTATTACAACATCAGTAAATAAAACTGAATAAAAATTAAATAACACATATATTATGAGTAAAATTATAGGAATTGATTTAGGAACTACCAACTCGTGTGTATCCGTAATGGAAGGTAACGAACCAGTAGTAATTCCTAATGCAGAAGGAAAAAGAACAACGCCATCAATTGTGGCATTTGTAGAAGGAGGAGAACGTAAAATTGGTGATCCTGCAAAAAGACAAGCAGTAACCAACCCTACAAAAACCGTTTATTCTATCAAACGTTTTATGGGAAATAAGTTTTCTGAATCGTCTAAAGAAATTAAAAGAGTACCTTATAAAGTAGTAAAAGGAGACAATGACACACCTCGTGTAGATATTGATGGACGTTTATATACGCCTCAAGAAATTTCTGCCATGGTACTTCAAAAAATGAAAAAGACTGCCGAAGATTATTTAGGTACTGACGTTGCTGAAGCAGTAATTACTGTACCTGCTTATTTTAACGATGCGCAAAGACAAGCAACCAAAGAAGCTGGTGAAATTGCAGGTTTAAAAGTTCGTAGAATTATAAACGAGCCAACTGCCGCTGCATTAGCATACGGACTAGACAAGAAAAATGAAGATCAAAAAATAGTTGTTTTTGATTTTGGTGGAGGAACTCACGATGTTTCTGTACTAGAATTAGGCGATGGCGTTTTTGAAGTATTAGCTACTGATGGAGATACGCATTTAGGTGGTGATGATGTTGATGAAAAAATTATTAACTGGTTAGCAGACGAATTTAACAGCGAAGAAAACATCGATTTACGTAAAGACCCAATGGCTTTACAACGTTTAAAAGAAGCTGCCGAAAAAGCAAAAATAGAGTTATCTAGTTCTAGCACTACAGAAATTAATTTACCTTACGTTACAGCAACTGCAAGCGGACCAAAACACTTGGTACGTAGTTTAAGTAGAGCTAAATTTGAGCAATTAATTGATGATTTAGTAAAAAGAACCATTGAGCCTTGTGCAACTGCATTAAAAAGTGCCGATTTAACCATTAATGATATCGATGAAATTGTATTGGTTGGTGGTTCTACACGTATTCCTGCAGTACAAGAAGCCGTAGAAAAATTCTTTAAAAAAGCACCTAGTAAAGGTGTAAACCCTGATGAAGTTGTCGCTTTAGGAGCAGCAATACAAGGTGGAGTTTTAAGCGGAGATGTAAAAGATGTATTGTTGTTAGACGTTACACCTTTATCATTAGGAATTGAAACAATGGGGAACGTAATGACCAAGTTAATTGATGCAAATACAACGATTCCTACTAAAAAATCGCAAGTATTTTCTACCGCTGTAGACAATCAACCTTCTGTAGAAATTCATGTTTTACAAGGAGAAAGAGCCATGGCAAAAGACAATAATACCATTGGTCGCTTTCATTTAGATGGCATTCCACCAGCAGGAAGAGGAGTTCCTCAAATTGAAGTAACTTTTGATATTGATGCCAACGGAATTATAAAAGTTTCTGCCTTAGATAAAGGTACCAACAAATCTCATGAGATTAGAATTGAAGCTTCTTCTGGATTGTCTGATGAAGAAATTCAAAAAATGAAACAAGAAGCAGAAGCAAATGCTGATGCCGATAAAGAAGCAAAAGAAACTGCCGAAAAAATTAACGGAGCAGATTCAATGATTTTTCAAACAGAAAAGCAATTAAAAGAATTTGGTGATAAATTATCTGATGATAAAAAAGCACCGATTGAAGCCGCTTTAGAAACTTTGAAAAAAGCACACGAATCTAAAGACCTTGCACAAATTGATAGTGCTATGGAAACCATTAACGAAGCATGGAAAGCTGCCTCTGAAGAAATGTACAAAGCAGAACAAGAAGCAGGTGCAGGCGCTCAACAAGAAGCTCCACAAGGAGACGCTTCTAATGATGACACTGATAATGTAGAAGACGTAGATTTCGAAGAAGTGAAGTAGCTTGTCCTGAGCGCAATCGAAGTAAAGCCATCTTAATTTAGATTACTTTTCTTTAACTACAAATAAATCTAAAAACGCAATCATTTAATTGATTGCGTTTTTTATATTTGTAAACGTCATTACAAACAAAGTGAAGCAATCTTTTTAATCTTAAAACAAACCTTTACTTTATCATTGATGTTAAAAAAAATCTATGAAAAAAATCACCTTTTTATGCATCCTATTAAATACTATTTGGTTTTTTGGTCAAGAAGGATATCGTCCTAAAAAAAACACGCAAAAAGGATTTATTGCAGTCGATTTTTTATCAACAAAAATGCCCGATGATCTTGATGGAAACCCAGAAGTTAATATGAGTTTAACAGGCATTCATTATAATTTATGGCTTACCCCTAAAATTTACGGAGGGTTTGGTTTTTATGGTGCTGTTGCAGGAAAAAGAGGCGGTTTGTTTACACTCGGTTTAAACCTTGGAACAAAAATAAACATTGCTAGCAACTTGTTTTTAGACACAGGTTTTCATTTGGGTGCTGGCGGTGGCGCAAGTGCTCCTGATGGCGGTGGCGCTTTTGTATTACCCCATTTTGATATAGAATATCAATTTAAATCATTTACCGTAGCAACAGGAATTAGTTACATCAATTTTTTTGATAAAGGAGCTATTAAAGGACTTCAACTGCATCTTGGTGTTCAAATACCTGTTTCTTTTGATTACAGCAATTTTAATGATATTGAAAAAAATTACTCTTTTCAAGATTTATATGCAACAGGCTGGAATCAAACAGCAAAAAAGATGTCTTTAATGATGCATTTAAACAACTTAAGCCCCTTTGGAGCATCACATTTTACGGACAATACTACTTTGGTAGGAAAAACGATTCGGTTAGCAGGTTTTGAACTCAATACTTACATGAACAATCATTGGTTTATTTTTTTCAAAGTTGACGGTGCTTATCACGGTATTAGAGGTGGTTATATGGATATTTTATTTGGTGCAGGACATCATTTATCATTCAATAAAGACCGCACCAATGTATTAACAAAATTTGGTGTAGGTGCTGGCGGTGGCGGAGGTGCAGATACAGGTGGCGGTTTCTTAATATATCCTGATATTTCTATTGAACAAAAATTATTTGAGAGTACGTTTTTATCTATCAACAAAGGATTTTTAATGAGTCCTGATAAAACATTTACTTCATCTACCTTGGGTGTTGGTTTAAAATACTACATTTATCAACAAGGAATTAAAACAGACCATAAAAATTTAGGGGATTTTACAACAAAAGGAATCGAAATTATTTTAGCAGAAGACGTTTACCTACAAGCTAAAAGAATGCTAGAACCTACAGAAAACTTATACCTATTTTCTTTTCAAACAACTATTTTCTTAAACAAAAACTTTTATGTTTCAGGAAAAACCTCATTCGCAAATTTTGGAAATGCAGGTGCATATGCCGAAGGTATTGTTGGTATAGGTTTTAAATCTAGTCCTTTTAAAAACAATAAAATTAGTGTATTTTTACAAGGATTAGCAGGTGCAGCTGGTGGCGGAGACATTAGTACAGGACAAGGATTTATTGTAAAACCAAGTACAGGTTTGTACTACAAATTAAATGACGTATTAAGTCTTAGAAACGAATTTGGCTACGTAAAAGCTAGAGGCGGTAGCTTAAGCAGTTTATATTTTAATTTTGGATTGAGTTACCAAATCGGGTTGCTTACAGGAAGGTAAAATTCATTTTTAAACCATAAAAATGAAAAATTTCACTTAAAAAAACAAATCACTTTTTTATTTGCCACAAAATATAGAGTTAGTACTTTTGCTCAAACCAAATAACAATGCACAACACTAAATACGTTTTTGTAACAGGAGGCGTAACATCATCATTAGGAAAAGGAATTATAGCCGCTTCTTTGGCTAAATTACTACAAGAAAGAGGCTACTCGGTAACCATTCAAAAATTAGATCCTTACATTAATATAGATCCAGGAACCCTAAATCCGTACGAACACGGCGAGTGCTATGTTACGGATGATGGCGCAGAAACCGATTTAGATTTAGGTCATTACGAGCGTTTTTTAAACATTCCAACATCACAAGCCAATAACGTAACTACGGGTAGAATTTATCAATCAGTAATTAACAAAGAACGTAGAGGAGAATTTTTAGGAAAAACGGTACAGGTAATTCCGCATATTACAGATGAAATTAAACGCAGAATACAACGCTTAGGAAAAACAGGAAAATTTGACATTGTGATTACCGAAATTGGCGGAACGGTTGGCGATATAGAATCGTTACCATATGTAGAATCTGTACGTCAATTACAATGGGAATTAGGGCAAGAAAATGCCATTGTTATCCATTTAACGCTTGTGCCTTATTTGGCTGCTGCAGGAGAATTAAAAACAAAACCCACACAACATTCGGTTAAAATGCTGATGCAAAGTGGTGTTGCTCCTAATATTTTGGTGTGTAGAACCGAACACGAAATTAATGACAATATAAAGCGTAAACTCGCCTTATTTTGTAACGTAAAAACCCAAGATGTCATTCAATCTATTGATGCAGAAACTATTTACGATGTACCTAATTTAATGTTTGATGAAGGTTTAGACCGTGTAGTGCTAGAAAAACTACAATTATCATCAGAAAAACAACCAAAACTGATTGCTTGGAACCAATTTTTACGCAAACATAAAAACCCAAAATCTACCATAGAAATTGCCTTAATTGGTAAATATGTAGAGTTGCACGATTCGTACAAATCAATTACCGAAGCCTTTATACACGCTGGTGCTACCAACGAAACCAAAGTAAAAGTGCGTTGGATACACTCCGAAGAATTAACACCAGAAAACGTACTCGGAAAATTAAAAGGCGTTAACGGAATTTTAGTTGCTCCTGGATTTGGCGAACGCGGAATTGAAGGAAAAATTAAAGCCGTACAATACGCCAGAGAACAAAATATTCCGTTTTTGGGTATTTGTTTAGGAATGCAAATGGCAGTGATTGAATATGCAAGAAATGTTTTAGGATTGGCAGCCGCCAATTCTACCGAAATGGATTTAAAAACCAAGAATCCTGTTATCGATTTAATGGAAGAACAAAAAACCATTACCGATAAAGGAGGTACAATGCGTTTAGGTGCTTGGGATTGTAAATTAGACAAAAACTCGAAAGTGTTTGATGCCTATAAAACCGCTATGATTAGCGAACGACACCGACACAGATACGAGTTTAACAATCAGTATTTTGATGCGCTTACCAAAGCAGGATTAAAAGCTACAGGTGTGAATCCTGATACAGGTTTGGTAGAAATTATTGAGCTACCGAATCATCCTTGGTTTGTAGGCGTACAATATCATCCAGAATATAAAAGTACGGTGTTAAATCCGCATCCGCTATTTGTAAGTTTTGTAAAAGCGGCGTTAGAGCAATCGGTTTAATTGTTTATCGGTAACTGAGCGTAGTCGAAGTTACCAGTTTGTCGAGTTGTTTAGATGTTTATCAGTAACTTCGACTACGCTCAGTTACCAGTTTGTTTAATTTTTTAATTATTAAACACAAAACTACCTCTGCGTTAGGGATTGCAGTGAAAAGCCCACAGTGAGGAACGAACGAGGACTTGCAACGTAAAGCCCGACCCGAAGGGAAACGCCCAAAACATTTTAAAACTAGTAATTTTGGAACACTGTTTGAGCTACAAACATCAATAGAATTAATTTACACAAAATCGTTAAAATACACCTCGATTTTACTACATTTGTCGGGTTTTTCTAAGAGATTTGAGAAAAACGACATTTTGACACTAAACAAACACAATGGAAGAAAAAACTTTTGATAAAAATTCGTTTATAGGAATGCTTTTATTAGGTGCTATTTTACTTTGGTATATGTACACCAACAAACCTACAGAAGCCGAATTAAAACAGCAAACTACCGAGCAAGTTGCAGATTCTGTACAAAAAACACCCACAAACGCTACTACAATTGCGCCTGTAATTACCAACGATTCTTTACAACAAATTGCTGTAAAAAACAAGTTGGGTGCTTTTGCACAAAGCGCCATTATGGGGAAAGAAGGCACTACTGTGCTAGAAAACAGCGTTTTAAAATTAACTATTGATAACAAAGGTGGGCAAATTATTGAAGCCTTAGTTAAAAATTATAAAACGTATGATTCGCTTCCTTTGTACATGATTAAAGACAAAAATGCGTCTTTTAACATCAATTTTGGTACAACTGATCATCGTATTTTAAATACCAAAGATTTGTATTTTGAAGCAAGCACTTCGAGCAACAACAATAACGATGTGCTTTCTATGAAATTAAAAGTATCTGATTCTCAGTTTTTAGAGTATCGATACGAAATGAAACCAGATGATTATAGAGTTGGTTTTTCTATCCGTTCTCAAGGCTTAAGTAATGTAATCAATGCTTCTAATCCTATACATTTAGATTGGAATTTAAAAGGTTATCGTCATGAAAAAAGCATGAAAACCGAAAATATGTACACCACTACGTATTATAAATTTGATGATGAAGTAGATTATTTATCCATTGGTGGTGATAATGAAGTGGTAAACCAATTGCATTGGGCTGGTTTTAAACAACACTTTTTTAGTTCGATTTTAATTGCTGATAAACCGCTAGACAACATCACATTATCATCAACAGATTTGATGAAAAACGATGAAACTAACACTACTTTTACCAAAGATTTTGGGTTAAAAGCTCCGTTATCTTTAACAAACGGTGAGTTAGATTATACTATGAGTTGGTATTACGGACCAAACGATTATAAAATATTAAAAAAATACGAAGGAGAGGATTTAGAAGAAATTGTAGATTTAGGTTGGGGTATCTTCGGCTTTATTAATAGAAATGTATTCATTCCTATTTTTGGATTGCTACACGGTTGGATGTCTAACTACGGATTGATGATTATTTTAATGACTATTGTAGTAAGAATCATTATGTCTCCGTTGGTCTATAAATCGTATTTATCGAGTGCAAAAATGAAGGTAATTAGACCCGAATTAACTGCCTTGAACGAAAAGTATCCTGGTAAAGAAAACGCAATGAAGCGTCAACAAGAAACCATGGCAATACAGCGTAAAGCTGGTGTAAGCATGATGTCTGGTTGCATACCTGCATTGTTACAAATGCCTATTTTCTTTGCGTTGTTTCGATTTTTTCCATCAAATATAGATTTACGTCAAAAAAGCTTTTTATGGGCAAGTGATTTATCATCATATGATGCTGTTTATCAATTACCATTTAAAATTCCATTTTATGGAGATCACGTTAGTTTGTTTCCTATTTTGGCTTCGGTAGCTATTTTCTTTTATATGAAAATGAACCAAAGTCAGCAAGCAAACATGCAAGCACCTACACAAGAAGGAATGCCAGATATGACACAAATGATGAAGTATATGATTTACTTCTCTCCTATTATGATGCTGTTTTTCTTTAACAATTACGCAAGTAGTTTAAGTTTGTATTACTTTGTTTCTAACTTATTAACCATCGTTATTATGTTGGTAATTAAGAATTATGTAATTGACGAAGCTAAAATTCACGCTCAAATTGAAGAAAACAAGAAACGTCCTGAGAAAAAGAAAAGCAAGTTTAGACAACGTTTAGACGATGCTATGAAACAAGCACAAGACCAACAAGCACAACAAAAAAAGAAACGCTAGTATTTTCTTTTTTAATACCATATATAAAGCCCTCAAAATTGAGGGCTTTCATTTTTCTTGCAAAACATTCAACTAATAAATTAGTTTTTACTATATTAGAGGCATCATTCTAAAAACTAATAGTTATGAAAAAAATCTTACCTCTATTATTGGTGGGTTTATTGTATGTTTCTTGCGATTCAGCAAAAAAAACAGTTACCTCTAATAATACAAAAGCAAAAAAAATTGTAAAAGAAAAAGTTACAAGCACTAGAATTCCTACAGATCCTTCAGTGCGAATAGGAAAACTCTCTAACGGGCTCACCTATTACATTAAAAACAATGGTAAACCTGCAAATAAAGTAGAACTCCGTTTGGTAGTAAATGCAGGTTCTATTTTAGAAAAAGAGGACCAACGTGGTTTAGCTCATTTTATAGAGCACATGAATTTTAATGGAACTAAAAATTTTAAGAAAAACGAATTGGTAGATTATTTACAATCTATTGGTGTAAAATTCGGAGCGCATTTAAACGCCTACACTGGTTTTGATGAAACCGTTTACATACTTCCTATTCCGAGTGATAATGATGAAAAATTAGAAAAAGGATTTCAAATTTTAGAAGATTGGGCGCATAACGCGTTATTACTTGGTAAAGATATTGATGATGAAAGAGGTGTAGTTTTAGAAGAGCTTAGACTTAGAAAAAGTGCCGAAGACAGAATGATGCAAAAATATTTACCAAAAGTATTGTACGGTTCAAAATATTCTGAAAGATTGCCAATTGGTACTAAAAAAAACTTAGAAACATTTAATTACGAAAGTATCAGACGATTTTACAAAGAATGGTACAGACCCGATTTAATGGCCGTAGTTGCTGTAGGTGATGTTGATGTAGATAAATATTAAAACTCATTTTGGAAGAATTCCTGCTAGTAAAAACCCCACAAAAAGAGAAGTTACCCACTTAAAAAACCATAAAGAAACTTTAATAGCCATAGAAACTGATAAAGAATCTGCTTTTGCTCAAGTTAAGGTTTATTATAAAGATTTCGATAATATTCAGCCAGAAGTAACTGTAAATGATTATAAAAATTCACTCGTAAAATCTTTATTTACACAAATGATAAACAATCGTTTAGGTGATTTACGTAATAGCGAAAAGCCCCCTTTTGTATATGGTTATAGTTATCATGGTAGCACTTGGGCAAGAACCAAAGCGGCTTATCAATCTGTTGCTATGACGAGTGCAACAGGGCAATTAGCAGGTTTAAAAGCATTGGTTACAGAAAATGAGCGTGTTAAAAAATACGGTTTTACTCAAGGAGAATTAGATAGAGCTAAAAAAAGTTTACTCTCTAGAATGGAAAAGTTTTTTAAAAACAAAGACAAAACTCAATCTAAACGAATTA
The DNA here is from genome assembly GCA_947311815.1 of uncultured Flavobacteriaceae bacterium. Lineage (GTDB taxonomy): Bacteria > Bacteroidota > Bacteroidia > Flavobacteriales > Flavobacteriaceae > Polaribacter. The sequence continues at coordinate 1,350 of CAMZMA010000304.1, read as the reverse complement.
TTGGGCAATATGTACGAAATTTCTTAGAACAAGAACCTATACCAAGTATCGAATGGGAATTTAACGCATACAAAACAATGCTACCCACCATTCAATTAACAAGTGTAAATAACGTAATTCAAAAATATTTACATGATGACAATAGAGTGATTTTACTAACTGGTCCAGAAAAAAAAGACCTCAAAAAAGTAACAGAACAACAAGTATTAGACGTTTTAAATACTGTTAAAAAAGCAGTTATAAAACCTTATGAAGATAAAGCTGTTGCAAATTCTTTAATCACCAAGTTACCAGCAATGGGTAAAATTGTTAGTTTTACAAAAAATGATGACTTAGGTACAAAAACCTTTGTTTTAAGTAACGGAGCAACTGTTACCTATAAAAAAACAGATTTTAAAAATGATGAAATTTTATTTACAGCATATAGTTATGGCGGTACATCTTTATATTCTTTAGAAGATTACAAAGCCACTGCTTTTGCAAACAGAGCGTTACCAGAAGCTGGTGTAAATGGTTTTGGTAAAAACGATTTACGAAAAATGTTGTCTGGTAAAATTGTTCGTGTAAATCCTTTTATTAAAACTTATAGCGAAGGATTTAATGGTTCTACTACACCAAAAGACATGGAAGAAATGTTTCAATTAATTCATTTATATTTTACAGCGTTAAATAAAGATGATAAAGCCTTTACATCATTTATTAATAAGCAAAAAAGTTTTTTAGGTAACTTATTGTCTAACCCAAATTTTTATTATATGAAAGAAATGGGCGATTTTATGAATGCTAAAAATCCACGTTACTTAGGATTTCCTACCCCAGAAACTTATGACAAAGCCGACTATAATTTAGCCTACAAAAAATACAAAGAACGTTTTGCAAACGCAGGCGATTTTCACTTCTATTTTGTTGGAAATGTAAATGAAAGAAAATTAGGAATGTATGCTATGAAGTATTTAGCGAATCTTCCATCAACAAAAAACAAAGAAACTTATAAAGTAGCTGATTACAGACCTTTAAGCGGCTCTTATACCAAAATTATTGAAAAAGGAAAAGACCCAAAAAGTAAAGTAGATATTACCTATCAAGGTGAAGCTATTTACAACAAAAAAGAAGCCTTGGCTTTTAAAAGTTTAGGAGAAATTTTAGGTATTAAATTAATAGAAAATTTAAGAGAAAAAGAAAGCGGTGTATATACAACAAGCGCTAGAGGTTCTATTTCTAAATTCCCTTATGGTTGGTATCAATTTAATATTTCTTTTCCTTGTGGGCCAAAAAACGTTGATAAACTAAAAGAAATGGCTCTTGAGCAAGTAAATTTATTAATAAAAAATGGCCCTACGAATGAAGATT
>CAMZMA010000303.1 GCA_947311815.1 uncultured Flavobacteriaceae bacterium | reverse complement strand
TTATAATTAAATTGGTATTATAGATTAAAAAAAATAAAGTAGCATTCAAATTAACAAAAGCCCAACAATGGCTATACTTAATTGCTTGCTTTTCTCCTACTTTGTTTTGTGTTTATGAAAATTATTACTGATTTTATGCAACGAAACCATTCACAAACCCGTTACTACATAATATTTAAGATTTTTAATACATTTCGTTTAGCACATCTCGACACTTTTTTATCGTTTACTTACTCAAATACATTTTACGTCTAGAATACAATTCGTAAAACTGATCGTCTTGTAAATTATCGATAAATAAAATACTTTCTCCTGTACTTTTCATTTCTGGCCCTAAGCTTTTATTTACATTCGGAAACTTATTAAATGAAAACACAGGTTGTTTAATGGCATATCCTTCTAACTGCGGATTGAAATTAAAATCGGTAACTTTTTTCTCGCCTAACATCACTTTTGTCGCATAATTCACATACGGTTCTTTGTAGGCTTTTGCGATAAAAGGTACGGTTCTAGATGCTCTAGGATTCGCTTCAATAATATACACTTCATCGTCTTTTATAGCAAATTGAATGTTTATCAAACCAACGGTTTTTAACGCCAAAGCAATGGTTTTGGTATGCGATTTTATTTTTTCTAAAATCAAATCACCCAAATTAAACGGTGGTAAAGTTGCGTTAGAATCGCCAGAATGTACCCCACAAGGTTCTATATGTTCCATAATACCGATGATGTAAACATTTTCTCCATCGCAAATAGCATCCGCTTCAGCTTCAATAGCGCCATCTAAATAATGATCTAATAATAATTTATTTCCTGGCATTCTGCGTAATAAATCTACCACATGCTCAATTAAATCTTCTTTATTGATGACAATTTTCATCCCTTGACCTCCTAAAACATACGATGGTCTTATTAAAATCGGAAAATCTAACTTTTCTGCCAAAGCCAAAGCTTCGTTTGCAGTTTCGGCAATCCCAAACTCTGGATACGGAATGTTATTATTTTGTAATAACTCAGAAAAACTACCTCTATCTTCGGCTAAATCTAAGGCTTCAAAACTTGTCCCTATAATTTTAACGCCGTATTTGGTTAATTTTTCTGCTAATTTCAAAGCTGTTTGACCACCTAATTGCACAATAACCCCTTCTGGTTTTTCTAGTTTGATGATGTCGTAAATATGTTCCCAAAAAACAGGTTCGAAATACAATTTATCTGCCGTATCAAAATCGGTTGAAACCGTTTCTGGGTTACAGTTAATCATAATGGTTTCGTAACCACATTCGGCAGCTGCCAAAACGCCATGAACACAGCAATAATCGAATTCAATTCCCTGACCAATTCTATTGGGTCCAGAACCTAATACTATAATTTTTTTCTTGTCAGAAGCTACACTTTCATTGGCTTGTATCGTTTTTCCATCAGCAGTAACAATATCACTTTCAAAAGTAGAGTAATAATAAGGTGTTTGAGCTTTAAATTCGGCAGCACAAGTATCTACCAATTTATACACTCTATTGATATTCAGCTCTTCACGTTTTTTATACACTTCGCTTTCTAAACAACCCAACATGTGAGCTATTTGACGGTCTCCGTATCCTTTTTGTTTGGCTTCTAGCAATAAATCTCTGTCTAACGTATCAATATTAAAGGTAGCAATTACTTTTTCTATTTCGTGTAATTCTTCATATTGCTTTAAAAACCACATATCAATTTTGGTGATTTCGTGAATTTTACTCAACGGAATTCCCAATTGAATCGCATCATAAATAGCAAAAACTCGATCCCAAGAAGCGTATTTTAATTTGCTGATGATTTGATCGTAATTTTTATATCCTTTTCCGTCTGCTCCGATTCCGTTTCGTTTAATTTCTAAAGATTGAGTAGCTTTGTGTAAGGCTTCTTGAAACGAACGCCCAATGCCCATCACCTCTCCTACCGATTTCATTTGCAGTCCTAAGGTTCTGTCTGATCCTTCAAATTTATCAAAATTCCAACGCGGAATTTTCACAATCACATAATCTAAAGTCGGTTCAAATAATGCCGAAGTAGATTTGGTAATTTGATTATTTAATTCGTCTAAATGATAGCCAATAGCCAATTTTGATGCCACTTTTGCAATCGGATATCCTGTTGCTTTACTCGCTAAAGCGGATGAACGTGACACACGTGGATTGATTTCGATAGCAATAATATCTTCTTTTTCATCGGGCGATACGGCAAACTGTACATTACATCCACCGGCAAAATCGCCAATAGAACGCATCATATGAATTGCCATATCTCGCATTTTTTGATAGGTTTTATCAGATAAAGTCATCGCTGGCGCAACGGTAATTGAATCTCCCGTATGAATTCCCATCGGATCCATATTTTCTATCGAACAGATAATCACTACATTGTCGTTTTTATCTCTCAACAATTCTAATTCAAACTCTTTCCAGCCGATTAATGCTTTATCAATCATCACTTCGTGGATGGGAGAAATTTCTAATCCGCGAGTTAATAATTCGTCAAAATCTTCTTCGGTATGTACAAAAGAAGCACCTGCACCTCCTAAGGTAAACGATGCTCTAATCACTAATGGAAAACCGAATTCTTGTGCAATTTCTTTTCCTTTTAAATACGATGTTGCTGTGGCTTGTGGCGCCATCGGAATACCAATATCTAGCATTAAGTTTCTAAACTTTTCTCGATCTTCGGTAATGTTTATCGCTTTAATATCTACACCAATTATTTCTACACCAAAATCATCCCAAATACCTTTTTCATCGGCTTCAATACATAAATTTAAGGCAGTTTGCCCTCCCATTGTTGGTAAAACAGCATCTATTTGCGGATGTTCTTTTAAAATTTTTAAAAGAGATTTGGTAGTTAACGGCAACAAATACACATGATCTGCCATTGAAGGATCTGTCATGATGGTTGCAGGATTCGAGTTGATTAATACGGTTTCTATTCCGTCTTCTCGTAATGATCGTAGTGCTTGTGTCCCAGAATAATCGAATTCGCAGGCTTGACCAATAACAATTGGTCCCGAACCTATGATTAAAATAGACTTTAGTTGTTGATTTTTAGGCATCTTCTATTTAGTTGTGTTGTTGTGTGTAAAAATAAAAATACTAGATATAAAAAAAGCTGCTACTTAAAAAAAGTAACAGCTAATATATTAACAATTGTTAATCATTATTTCTTAGGTCTTGTTTCAGATGAAACAGAAATTTTCTTTCTTCCTTTAGCTCTTCTTCTAGCTAAGACTTTTCTACCATTAGCAGAAGCCATTCTTTCTCTGAAACCGTGTTTGTTTCTTCTCTTTCTTTTTGATGGTTGGTACGTTCTTTTTGGCATTACTTATATTTTTAAATATCTTCTTAAATTATATGTTGCTTTTGTTGAAATTCCGTCTGCTAAAAGCGATTGCAAATATACAAGTTTTTTTGCATTCACAAACTTTGAAAGTAAAAAAAAATAAAAATATTTTAAATATTAGTGTTCTCTTTTTAAAAAGAGTATTCATTGATAAAAATCAATGAGAGATACACTTTTGTTTCAACCTGAGCTCGATTTAAGAATCGAAGTAAAAATTCAATAAATACATGAGATGTGAGCTACAATTTTTTAGAGGAACGAGTTCCTTTGAAAAATTTTAGCGATGCAGATT
>CAMZMA010000302.1 GCA_947311815.1 uncultured Flavobacteriaceae bacterium | reverse complement strand
TTTTGAAAAACTTTCGGATGGGAGTGTTAAATTTTTGTTTGTAAGAAAAAATAAGAGTTTTTGGTCTAATTATTGATTAAAAAATAGTTTTAATAAAATTAATTATGAAAATAAGATTCTTTACTTTTTTATGTGTGTTATTTATCTCTTTTCAAGGGGTTTCTCAAGAAGGAAAACTAAGTACAGCAAAAGAAAGTTTAAAAGAAAATAACACGAATTCAATAAATACAACAAAATCATCAAAAAAAGGAACATCTGATAACGAAACAGTAAACCCTTTAGCTAAATTTTTTGTTGCGATATTTTTTTATACTGCATATGGTGTTGTAATAGAAACTCCTTTTGAATTTAAAGGGAGAATGCATCGTGCAGAAATTGCTTTGTATCCGTATAAAAAGAAAAAATACGGAAATTTTATTTATGCAAAAAGTACAGATTATGCGTTAGCAAGAATTGATATTTTTGATTCTTTTGTAAAAGAATCAAAAAGCTTGTATGGCAATCATTTAGGTGTAGATATTCGTTTTTTTAAAAGACTAGGTTTTGAAGCGTCGTTTTTAAAATTATTTGAAAAAATGAATGGAAAAACGGCTACTTTTTCTTTATATTCTGCCATGTTAAATTATCACAGAATAAGAACACAACGGTTTGATTTATGGTTCGGTTTAGGAACTATATATGTAGGCGAAGATGTACATAAATTTGGGTTTTCTTACGGAATAGGCACAGAATGGTTTGTTTTTAAACCCATTAGTATTTTAACTTCAATCAAAGCTTCTTCAATAAATTATAGAAAAGTGAATATGTATAAATTTCTTTTAAAATATCACATTAAAAACTACCGTATAAGCACAGGTTTTGAACATTTTATATTAGGCGCTTCTACAGTAAAGAGTTTTTCTGTAGGTGTGGGAGCTTCTTTTTAAACGAGTATGATAACGTGTTTTTAGTATTAACCTTTATAAATAATTTACACTGCAAAATAATTTTCTAATTCTTTTAAAGTTGCTGCTGATGTTTTGATGTCTTTTACCACATTTCCTTTATCTAACACTACAATACGTTCGCACACTTCGGTTACGTGTAGTAAATCATGACTAGAAATTAGTACTGTTTTATGTTTGTCTTTTACCAATTCTTTTAACATTTTTTTGAGCCTTATTTGAGTTGTTGGGTCTAAATTTGCAAAAGGTTCGTCTAAAATAATTACATCAGGCAAACCGATTAACGCAGCTACAATGCCTGCTTTTTTCTGATTTCCTTTACTTAAATCGCGTAAATATTTCTTTTTACCTAAAATTTCATCGTTAAATATTTCTTTGAATTGTGCTAAAAAAGTGTCAACTTCATTTTTAGAAACACCTCGTAAATCGCCAATAAAATAAAAATATTCTTCGGGCGTTAAGTACCCTACTAAAAAGCTTTCATCAATAAAAGCAGCGGTTAAAGGTTTCCAATCTTCGCTTTTATTTACTTGAATATTATTAATGGTTATTTTACCTGTGGTCGGATTAATTAAATCTAAAATAAGGTTAAAAAAAGTGGTTTTTCCTGCGCCATTATTTCCTACCAAACCAAAGCTTTCTCCTTTAAATATTTGTAATTCAGAGATGTTTAAAACTTGTTCTTTACCGTATTTTTTAGTTAATTCAGTTGCTTTTATCATATGTTAAAATTAAAGAACTGCTTTGTAAGCAGCAATGGTTTTGTATTTATGTGTTATATAAAGTTTGGCTATTTTATTTAAAAAATAATTTTTTAAGATGATGCCAATTGAGCTTAATACAATTATTGTAAAAACTCCCGCGTAAAAACCCCAAATAGCATTTGGAATAGCAAATAATAGTATCGGCAATAAAATTTTTGGAATAGCAATCAACATATTTACCATATTAAACCCTTGTGTATTGCCAAAAGCTTTCGCTTTTTGATTTAATTTTATAGGTTGTTTGTTAAAAATGCCGCCTAATAAGACTAAATAAGAGTTAATGCCAAGGTTAAAAAAAGCTCCAGCCACTAAAAGTGCATACACCTTTTGTCCGAAATAAATATAAGGAGTTGCTAAAAGAAAAGATATTATTACGGCTACTGCCATTAAATACCATTTAGATTCTAGATACGTTTTGTATTTAATGTTTTGACTCATTAATAACGAGTAATATTCGCTATCCCAAGAAGGTACAAATTGCCCGAAAGTCATGGCAAAACCACCTGTTACAAACATCATTGCAAAAGCTAAAATAGCAGGACTTTTTAAACCACTTTTCATCCCCAGAAAATACAACGCATAAAACAAAAATATGATAGCAGATAAAACGGTTTGTCTAGGTCTTTTATTTCTCCATATTAATTTAAGGTCGTTTTTTAAAAAAGGCGCCATTTTTCCGAAGCGATTTAACCATGATAAATCGGCAGTTGTAATATCTTTTTGATGAGAACCAAAATTATCTAAATTTAGGTTTTTTAACTGAAATTTATATGTAAATCGATAAGAAGCATAAGCTAATATTACAGGAATTATTGCCAAATAAGAATGTGTGCTTATATAGGAAAATATAGTACCTGCATATGTACTAATTTTTAGGATATTAAAATACTCTAAAACAACAATTAGTATTAAAATAGCAATAGTGCTGTAAAAAAATGCATCACTTTTATTAATCAAAAAAGTTAAAAAATGAAGACTAATAGATAGTGCATACATGGCAAAAAACCAAGGAATTATTTGTGACGCTTCATAGCCTTTTGTTACCAAAACAATAGAAAAAGGCAACAAAATAAATAAGGGTATAAAATTAAAAGGACTTAGCAATGATTTTGCTAAACCGTATTTAGTGATGATTTGCTTTTTAATGGGTAAAATTAGTAAAGGTTTTAGTTGTAAAACGGGCATTTTTTGAATACTATACCTTAATAAAAGTTCTACTGCAAAATAATAAACGATATATTTGTTTACCAGTACAAAAGGATCTTCTTTTGGAAAAAACTTTTGTAAACCAAAAAAGAGCCCCACACCAATACCAAAAAGATATAAAAACAGTACAAAAACACTAAAGCCCATAAAAATTTTAACAGCTAAATTTTTAGCAAAAGCAGGAGATCTATAAAACTGTTTCCATTCTAAAGATATAAATTTTTTAATCATTATTTGGTTGTATTTAGTTGTTGTTTTTTACATGTCATTACGAGGAATGTTCTTCGAGCGGAGTCGAGAACAAACGCCGTGGCAATCTGCTTTTTTATATCTATTTGTAGTAGATTACTACGTACTCCTCGCAATGACAACATATATTCTATGAGTGTATAAATTTACAAAAATGTTACAAACTATTTGCTAATTTATATTCAGGATACGTTGCTGCTAACAATTCTTCTCCTTTTTCTGGGATAACTGTTAAAGTGATGTGAGATACTAAAAAAGTGACTACAAAAACGATTGCGTAAAACAAAGAGAGCCAGCTATTTTGAGGGATGTCAGAAAAATGTTGAACTTGAAAAATGTTTACAACATACACAAATGTACCTGCGTATGCAGATTGAAAAATCATTTGCTCAAGCATCCACTTTTTGTTAGATTTTTTTTCTCTTTGTTTAAAGATTCTTTTTAAATGGATTCCTTTTACAAGGATATAAACAATAATAACTGTAAAAAAACTGTACAAAAAGTACTCGCCAAATTGAGATGAAAACAACTCAAATAGAAGATAGACACTTCCCAAAGTAATGATAATTTTAGGCAATTGAAACCACTCTTTTGCAAAACCCCATAAAATTTTCATATATTTTTTATTCATGGCTTTTTGTTTTTTTTCTAGCACATCCATAAAACCAAAAACACCAAATTTTTTAAAGGAAATATCTCGTGCATCTTCAAAGC
>CAMZMA010000301.1 GCA_947311815.1 uncultured Flavobacteriaceae bacterium | reverse complement strand
GTGATTTATGATAAAAAAGCCGAATTAAATCTACGCAGAATAGATAGATTAGGTTTTAATGATTTTGCAATTTGTATGGCAAAAACACAAAAATCTTTTTCTGACGATGATAAACTCATAGGAAAACCTACAGGTTTTAAAGTAACTGTTCGGGAAATAGAAATTGCCGCAGGAGCTCAATTTATCATTCCTATTTTAGGAAAGATGATGCGTATGCCTGGGTTGCCAGCACATCCAGCATCCGAAGGAATGAGTATTGATAATAATGGTGTTATTTCTGGGTTGTCTTAAAAATACTTTTAATAAAAATTGGGGATTAGGAGAAATCAACAAATTTTCGGATATTTGAAATGTAAAAAATATAAAATGACAACAGTTGACAAAATAAGAACAGTTTTAATTGACAAAATACTTTCAATTAAAGACAAAGCATTTTTAGAGGTAATTGACAAGTTAATTTCATCAAATACTTCAGAATTAGAATTTGTGGAATTGTCTAATGAGCAAAAAGAAATGTTAGCAATGAGTGAAAATGACATAAAAACAGGAGAACTCATTTCTCAAACTGCTATGAATAAACGAAATCTTGAATGGTTAAACGCAATGTAGTTTGGACTCGTACTGCCGATATTCAGTTTATAGGGATTTTAGAATATTGGGTAAAAAGGAACAAATCGAGTAATTTTTCTAAAAAGCTTTTAAAATTAGTTACGGAAAGAACTCTACAAATTTCAAAAGCGCCTTATATTTTTAAGGCAACAAATTTTAGTGATGTAAGAGTGGCATCTTTAAGGAACTTTAGTATTTATTATAAAATTACGGACAAACAAATAATAGTTACCGCATTTTGGGACAATCGTCAAGATCCTAAAAAACTTCTAAAAATATTACAGAACAAAAAATAATCCACAAAACTTCTTATTTTATTTATCCGCCGTAGGCGAAAACCTGTGAGTTTTTTTTATTATAACTTATCATGTCTGTTCGATTGTATTCTGTTTAAAAATTGTATCGAGAACAAGAGCATCACTTTTATTGATAAAAGTAAAAGGCTATTTTTAAGATGATAAAAATAGCCTTTTTTATAGTAACAATTTGTTAGTTTCTATAACTCTAACAAACCGTTTGTTTTTTGTACACCTGCGGCAGATTCAGTTAAATGTGCTTTTTCTGCATCGCTTAAATTAATTGTTACTATTTTTTCAATTTCGTTTTTACCTAAAACTACAGGTACGCCAATACATAAATCGGTTAAACCATATTCGCCTTCTAATAAGGTAGAACAAGGGAAAATTTTCTTTTGGTCGCAGGCAATCGCTTGCACCAATCCCGAAACCGCAGCACCAGGAGCATACCAAGCAGAAGTACCTAATAAACCTGTTAATGTTGCACCACCAACTTTGGTGTCTTGTAAAACTTGCTCTAATCTTTCGTCAGAAATAAACTCAGAAACGGGTACAGAATTTCTTGTTGCCAATCGAGTTAATGGCACCATTCCTTTATCTGAATGTCCGCCAATTACCATTCCATCGATATCAGAAATTGGTGCTTCTAAAGCTTCTGCTAATCTGTATTTAAAACGAGCAGAATCTAACGCGCCGCCCATACCAATAATCCTGTTTTTTGGTAAACCTGTGGTTTTGTGTACCAAATACGTCATCGTATCCATAGGGTTTGAAACCACAATAATAATGGTGTTTGGAGAATGTTTAATCAAATTAGAAGAAACTGTTTTTACAATTCCTGCGTTAATCCCGATAAGCTCTTCACGGGTCATACCTGGTTTTCTAGGAATTCCTGATGTAATTACACAGATGTTAGAATCAGCAGTTTTGCTATAATCATTAGTAGTTCCTGTAATTTTTGTGTCAAAGCCGTTTAAAGAAGCCGTTTGCATTAAGTCCATTGCTTTTCCTTCAGCAAAACCTTCTTTAATATCTAAAATAATAACTTCTGATGCGAAGTTTTTAATGGCAATGTACTCAGCGCAACTTGCACCAACAGCACCAGCGCCTACAACTGTAATTTTCATATATTTTGTATTTAATTGTGATAAAATTTAAGTGTACAAAAGTAATCTATTTTATTGAAAATGAAGATTCTTAAAAACAAAAAAAAAGACACCGAATGTTCGATGTCTTTCTTTTTAAATATATAAAAATATTGTTTTACCTAACACTAATAGCAATACCAGCATTTAAAGTATTATACTCTTGCATTGAATACGATGCGAAAATTTTAAAGAAACCCATACTTAATCTTACACCAATCGTAGAATTAAAACTACTATTTTTAAAATCTAATCCACCTGGAAGCGGAGTAAAAGAAACGGCTGTTGCTTCATAAGGAGAGAATTGATGTTTAAAATCTCCATCTACAGTTAAATTTGTAGTACCACTTCCATAACCAAAGCCTCCATAAATATTAATAAAAGGAAAATTTAAAGAAGCTAATGCTTGTGCTGTAAATGCGGTTGTTTTTAATTTAGCTAAACCATTTACACTTTGTATGGTTCCTGTAGTAGAATCATCAATACCATATACCGCATTTAAAGTTG
>CAMZMA010000300.1 GCA_947311815.1 uncultured Flavobacteriaceae bacterium | reverse complement strand
TTTCTTTACTTTTTCCAAAATTGGGCTTGTGTGGGTGTAGAAAATCCTATTATAAAAAAGAATAATATACCTGTTTTTATGAGTCTCATACTGATTTTATTTGAGGTTAAGCATTCATCAGGTACAAAATTATAGCAGAAATACTCTTTTAAAATCAGAAAATGTATAGTTGGTAGTAAATCTTGTATAGATTACCAAAAGAAGAAAAAATATCCATTTGAACCGATTTTATGACCATTTATACATGTTTTTATACGAACTATACATGTATTTGTTAAAAAACAAAGAATATTTCTTATTTTTGGAATTAGCAATTAATCAATTTGGCAACTGTATTATCAGATCCAAATGAAACCCCTCTTTTTATGTTAAAAGCAGTAATTATAGATGACGAGTCTAAAGCCATACAAAGTTTGTCTTGGGAATTATCTAATTTTGAAGAAGAAATAGAAGTAGTCGCATCATTTACAGAGCCAGAAAAAGCATTAAAATATTTAGAAGAAACAACGATTGATTGTTTGTTTTTAGATATTGAAATGCCAACTATGGATGGATTTCAGTTTTTAAATGGACTAAAAAAGAAAGATTTTTCGGTAATAATTACCACAGCTTATAATGAATATGCTATAAAAGCCTTAAAAAATGAAGCGATAGATTATTTGTTAAAACCCATTGATACAGATGATTTAGAAGATGCAATTACAAAAATTAAAAAACACACTACTAAAAATTCAAATACAGATAAATTTGAAAAAATTCTTCTAAATTTTAATCAAAAATTCAATCAACGTAAAATAACCATTAATACTGATGGTAAATTGGTGTTTTTAGAACCCAAAGAAATACTTTTTGTAGCTTCAGATGGCAATTATTGCACCATTCATTTAGACAATAATAAAAAATTGGTGGTGACCAAAAAGCTCAAAGAAATTGACGATTTAATGCCCAAAGAACATTTTTTTAGAATTCATAATTCATATATCATCAATCTACATAAAATCAAAGAATTTCTAAAAACAGATGGGTATGTAATTCTTGAAAACAACCATAAAATCCCTGTTTCTCGTCAAAGAAAAAACGAGTTTTTAGAAAAACTATAAATTTTATGAAAAAGAAACTTCTTTTATTAGTTTTCGTGTGCGTTTTTACCAATGTCTTTTCACAAAGAAAAAAACTAACCCTCCAGCAAGCGGTAGATAGTATCGTTCTTAAAAAACCTACTACTTACAAAGGAATATCAAAATACTTGCGTTCTTTTAGAAGAGATACTACAAAACTTAAACAACTCATTATTGCTTTTGATAAAAAAAATTCTTTAGATGGTAAAACCTATGCAGAAAACTTCTTAGGAAGAAGATACCGTAATTTTTCTATGTATGATAAAGCGATTGTTGTACATAAAGAAGCCTTTGAAACAGCCAAAAAAGCAAAAAATATCGAATTTCAAGTATTTAGTTTAAACATGCTAGGTGTAGATTATAGAGAAAAAGATGCGATTAGAGTTGCGTTAGATTATAATCAAGAAGCCTTGGCTTTGGCAGAAAGTGTTAAAAACCCCAATTTTGGTTTGCGTAGAAGTATCGCCGTATCTCATAACAGTATGGGTAATATTTACTTGCTTTTAAAACAATATGATTGGCAATTAAACAGTTTTTACAATCTCAAATCATAGAAAAAAGTATTAATAATAAATTAGGATTAGCTATTAACAATCAAAATATTGGATATGCTTATGAAGCCCAAGGAATGTTAGACGATGCGCTAATGTATTATCAAAAATCATTAGCAATAAATATTCATTTAAACAATTCTTTAGGAAAAATAATTTGTTATGGTAGTATTGCAAATATTTACATTCAACAAGGAAAAGCGAAAGAAGCATTAGTATTAATTAAGAAGAATTTTCCGATAGTAAAAAAATTAGGAAACAAAAAACATTTGGCTTTTGAATACTTAAACTTAGGATGGGCGCAAACTAAGTTAAAACAATACAATAAAGCGCAAAAAAACCTGCAAAAAGGATTAGAGCTAGCAAAAAACAATAACTTAATTTCAACCATTTCTACAGCATATAGTTATTTGTATGAATTAAATAACGATACTAAAAATTGCAAAAAAGCATTATCTTATTACAAATTAGCCGAAGAGTTTGATCAAAAAATATCGAACGAAAGGAATACACATTATGTAAATAATTTAATTATTAAATATGATAGCGAGCGGAAAAACAGCCAAATAAAAGACCTTGCCAAACAAAACAAAATAAGCAAATTACAACTATTAAAAAATAGAAACCTGTGGATTATCAGTATCATTTTTTTTACTTTAATAGGTGTTGTTTCGTATTCTCTTTACAAGCATCAATTGTTAAGTAACGAAAAGAAAATAGTGACTTTAGAGCAAGATGCTTTACGTAGCCAAATGAATCCGCATTTTATTTTTAATGCCTTAAATTCTATCAAGTTACATATTATTAATAATGAGCAAAAAGATGCAGTACGGTTTTTAAATAAGTTTTCTAAATTAATGCGAAAAATTTTAGAAGCCTCTTCTGTAAAAGAAATTACTTTGGCAGAAGAATTACAAACGATGGATTTGTATATGAGTATTGAAAATATTCGGTTTTCTAACGAAATAAAGTTTGATATAAACGTAGATCCAGTCATAAAATTAGAACAAATAAAAGTACCTCCGTTAGTATTACAACCCTTTTTAGAAAACGCTATTTGGCATGGGCTATCTTCTAAAAAAGACGATAAAAAAATTGTTTTATCTGTATCTCAAAAAGACGAAAATTTTATAAAAATATCAATAAAAGATAACGGAATTGGGCGTGATGCCGCAAGAAAAATAAAAGCCAATAAAACAATAAACAGAAAATCTATTGGTATAAAATTAACCAAAGAACGATTACAAAATTTTGTAAAAGAGCGTAAAAAACAGTTCTCTTTAACGTATAAAGATTTAAAAGACGATAAAAACAACCCAAAAGGAACGAAAGCAATTCTTATAATCCCCTTAACATAAATACGAATGGAACTTTTTTTTAAAGATTTTAATATTTGGCTTCAAGGCATGCTCTTTGTACTGGCAATTTACCATATTGGCGCTTATGTTTTTACAAAAGATAAAAGTTTTTCATTATATGCTATTTATTTATTGTTGGTACTCATTTATTTAATTCCAAAATCACAAAGTCAAACCGCTATCTATTTAACAGAACATTACAGCGGTTTTTTTAATTCTATAAATTGGATTATTCCTTTTTGGCTTTGGCTTTTTTACACTTGGTTTTCGATTGTTTTTTTAAATATAGAAGAAAAAAGTAAAACACTAAGTAAAATTAGCTATACTTGGATTATTTCTGTAGCAATTATTTCTACCATCTTCTTTTTTGTTGACATTCTTTTTTTTGGAGAACAGTATTTAAAAATATTGTTTTTAGTTATTTACACACCCCTTTCGTTTATTTATATTGCTTACTTTTTAATTAATATTTTTAAATACAAAGACCCATTAAATGTTTTTTATTTTTTAGGATTTTTCGCCTATTTAACATTTGCTTTAATCGCACTTTATTTCTCTTTAAAAAAACAAGAAACAGTGTTCAACTATATGTTTCCAATAGATTTTTTTATGATAGGTGTGTTTTTAGAAGCTGTAATTTTATCAATCGGATTGGGGTATAAATACCATATTTACAGAATTGAAAGAGATAATGTTCATCTAAAATTAATTAAAGAATTACAACGAAACGATACGTTAAAAGATCAATTAAACGAACAATTGTCAGAAAGAGTAGCAATAACATCTATTGAGTTACAAAATTTATCTAAACAAGCTGAACTGCATAAAATTGAACAGTTAAAAACTCATTACAAAAATGAAATAAACGAGTTAAAATTAAGCAGTTTGTTAAGTCAAATGAATCCGCATTTTATTTTTAATGCCTTAAACTCTATCAAACTTTACATCATCAATAATCAGCCTAAAAAAGCAGCTCGTTATTTGAATAAGTTTTCTAAATTAATTCGTAGAATTTTAGAGGCTTCTAAAAGTAAAAATGTTTCTTTAGATGAAGAACTAGAAACAATGGAGCTTTATATGAGTATTGAAAATATTCGATTTTCTAACGAAATTGATTTTAAAATACAAGTTGATGATTCTGTAGATGTAGAAACTGTTAAAATACCGCCATTATTAATTCAACCTTTTTTAGAAAATGCTATTTGGGAAGGATTATCATCTAAAAAAGACAAGAAAAAAATTGTCTTAACAGCACAACAAAAAGGGGTAGATTTTGTTGAAATTACGATAGAAGACAACGGAATAAGTAGAGAGGTTGCGGCAAAAATTAATGCAGAAAAATATATTCTTAGAGAAAATAGTAGCTTAGAATTAACAAAAAATCGTTTACAAAATTTCACAAAAGACTTTAAAAATAACTACTCGTTAACATTTAAAGATGTAATTGATGAAAACAAAAATGTAAAAGGAACAAAAGTAAGTTTAGAATTACCCTTGTTTTAAATGTTTTTCTGCCACTTTTTCTAACTCATCATACCAATGTTGCCCAAATTTTCTAACAAGCGCTTGTTTTACAAATTTATAAACAGGCACTTGTAATTCTTTTCCTAAAGTACAAGCATCATCACAAATTTCCCATTGATGGTAATTAACTGCTGCAAACTCACTATAATCCTGTACTCTAACAGGATATAAATGACACGAAACAGGTTTTTTCCAATCTACAATTCCTTGATTATACGCTTCTTCTATAGCGCATAACGCAGTGTTTTTATCATCAAAAATAACATAAGCACAATCTGCATTATTAATTAAAGGTGTTTCTAATTCGTCAAAATCGCTTGTTACCCAAGTTCCTTGTTTTTCAATGGCATCAATTCCTTCTTTTCGTAAAAAAGGTTTAATTTTGGGGTAAATATCTTCTAAAATTTTTGTTTCTTCTTTGTCTAAAGGAGCACCTGCATCTCCATCAATACAACAAGCACCTTTACAAGCAGCAAGGTTACAAACAAAATCTTTTTCTATCAGATTTTCTGATACAATGGTTTTTCCTAATTGAAACATTTGGCAAAAATACATTTATTTTTTTCTTTTCTTAAGGGCAAGTTAAAGTTACTTTATTAATTTTGCAACTTAATTAACTACAATATGAAATTAGATTTTAAAGAAATTTTAACCGCTTTTATGGTGCTTTTTGCGGTGATTGATATTATAGGAAGTATTCCTATAATTGTAGATTTAAGAAAAAAAGTAGGACATATACAATCAGAAAAAGCTTCTATTATAGCGGGTTTTATCATGATAATTTTTCTCTTTTTAGGACAAAGTTTATTGTCTTTAATAGGGATAGATGTACATTCATTTGCAGTAGCAGGGTCATTTATATTATTCTTTTTGGCTTTAGAAATGATTTTAGGCATTACACTTTATAAAGATGATGATGATGGAGGTATTACTGCTTCTGTTTTTCCGCTTGCGTTTCCTTTAATTGCAGGTCCAGGAAGTTTAACTACATTATTATCGTTACGAGCAGAATTTAGTATTCAGAATATAATTATTGCCGTACTATTAAATGTTTTATTAATTTATATTGTTTTAAAAACATCGTCTAAAATCGAAAAAATTATTGGCCCTAATGGTATAAAAATTATTAGAAAAATATTTGGTGTTGTTTTATTGGCAATTGCAGTAAAATTATTTGCCACTAATATTAAAGCGATGTTTTAGTATTGAATTTGAAACGTGTTTTCAGTCCATAAAAAAACCCAGCGAATTCGTTGGGTTTTTTTATGGGTATTTTTTTCAATTACTCTACAGTAACTGCTTTTGCTAAATTTCTAGGTTGATCTACATTTTTACCCAACATTAAAGCAATGTGATACGATAATAATTGTAACGGAATAGTGGTTAACAATGGTGTAAAAGCTTCTTCGGTTTCTGGTATTTCAATATAATGATCTGCCATTTCCTTTACTTGTACATCGCCTTCAGTAACAATAGCAATAATTTTACCGCTTCTAGATTTTATTTCCTGAATGTTACTGAAGGCGATGTACAAGTAAAGGAAATGGCAGATCATTATATTGAAATACCAGAAACCGAAGAAGCTTTTACACCATTGTTAACCACT
>CAMZMA010000299.1 GCA_947311815.1 uncultured Flavobacteriaceae bacterium | reverse complement strand
TTTTTTTCATAATCACATTCAAATAACGTAATTAATTTTCACATATTTTAGCTTTCTAAAGATAATTTATAATATTACACACTAGCTAACGTTATAAGCTTGAAATAAAGAAATACGGTTGCAGTTTAATTTATGTTTTTACTTGTATAAAAACATATTTTGTGTAAATTGCATCCCTAAATAAACACCCTATAAATTTATACATAAGAAAAATGAGGAAATTTTTAAATCTATCATTAATCGGATTAACCATAATAACCCTAACTAACTGTAACAGAGTAAGTACACATAAGTCTACCCTGACAGGATGGAGTTTTAACGACCCTAAATACGGTAACTATATTAAAGGGAATTCATCTGAAGGGCAAAAGCCCCCTATGGGAATGGTTATTGTTGAAGGAGGTGCTTTTACTATGGGACATGTACAGGATGATGTAATGTTTGACTGGAATACAACCCCAACAAAAATGCATATTCGTTCTTTTTACATGGATGAAGCTGAAGTTACAAATTCTGAATATATGCTTTTTTTACAAAACATGAGAGATGTTTTTCCTCCTGACGAAGATAAATACAAACATATTTACAATTCTGTTTTACCAGATACTTTAGTTTGGAGAAAAAGTTTAGGAAATACCGATTTATTATCTGAAAATTATTTACGTCACCCTGCATACTCCGATTATCCTGTAGTAGGAGTTAGCTGGTTACAAGCGGTTCAATACTGTAAATGGAGAACCAACGCTGTAAACTTAAGAACCTTAATTGAAAGAGGTTACATAAAAAACATCTTTGAAAATGATACGATTAGAAACTTTTTTGATACTGATGTTTTTTTAACAGATGCATCCTTACTTTTTGATGGAGATACAACTGTTTACAAAAAAGGGATTCCTGTTAAAAAAATACGTAAAAAAGGAGCTCCTAAAGCTCCTAAAGGTAGTTTTCAAGGAAGAGCAATTACTTCTGCTGATGGTATATTAACCCAAAAATTCAGATTACCAACAGAAGCAGAATGGGAATATGCAGCAAAAGCTATTATTGACAGTAGAGAGTATAATAATATTAAAGGAAGAAAAAAATATGCTTGGGGAGGTAAATATACTAGAGATAACTCCAAGAGATACAGAGGAGATCAGTTAGCAAATTTTAAACAAGGTGCTGGTGATTATAGTGGATTACCAGGTTGGAGTAGCGATGGTTCTGACATTCCTATCAAAATAAAATCGTATCCTGCAAATGGTTTTGGCTTGTATGACATGTCTGGTAACGTTGCCGAATGGGTAGCAGATGTATATAGACCTATTATTGATGCAGAAGCAAATGATTTTAATTATTTTAGAGGAAATATCTTTACTAAAAAGATGATTAACAAAGACGGTAAAATTGTTATTGTTGGAGATTCTGAATTAGCAAAAGTTACTTATGATACTTTAGTGACAGGAAAAATAATCGTAGTAGATTTACCAGGAACCATTAAATATGTACCCGTTACAAAAGACGAAGCCTATACTAGAAGAAACTATAATAAATCTAATAATTCTAATATAAATGATGGAGATCATAATTCATCAAGATTTTACAGAGATGAGGAAGACGGATTAAGTTCTAATGCTAGGATGTATAATTCTCCTGTAAAACCATCAGAAGAAAGAGATTCTATTAATGGTAGAACTATAAAAAAATACGATGCTAAAAAAAGAACTACTTTAATTAGTGATGAAACACGTGTTTACAAAGGAGGTTCTTGGCTAGATAGAGAATATTGGTTAGACCCTTCACAACGTAGATTTTTACCACAATACATGTCTACAAATTACATTGGTTTTAGATGCGTTGCCGATAAAGTTGGTCCAATGGGTAAAGGAGTTAAATATATAAATCAGGCTTTCGGTCGTTCTAGAAAGTGATAATTCATCAACTTTATAACATTTATTCTCAACATTACTTAGTAGATACTGATACTAGAAAAATTAGAAAAAACACTATTTTCTTTGCTCTAAAAGGCAATAATTTTAATGGCAATACATTTGCTAAAGAAGCCTTAAACAAAGGCGCAAGCTATTCGGTAGTAGACGAAGAAGAGCATAAAACTCATGATAATATTATTTTAGTTGATGATGTTTTAACCGCATTACAAAAACTTGCCACGTACCATCGAAAACAATTAAGCATCCCTATTATTGGCTTAACAGGTAGTAACGGAAAAACAACTACAAAAGAATTAACACAAAAGGTGTTGTCTAAAAAATTTACAACAACCGCAACTTTAGGCAATTTAAACAATCATATTGGTGTACCTCTTACACTACTTTCTATGACGCCAAAAACCGAAATAGGTATTGTAGAAATGGGCGCAAACCACCCGAAAGAAATAGCCTTTTTATGCACTATTGCTCAACCTGATTATGGCTACATTACCAATTTTGGAAAAGCACATTTAGAAGGTTTTGGTAGTTTAGAAGGCGTTGTTAAAGCAAAATCTGAATTGTATGATTATTTACAAAATCATCAAAAAGTAGTATTTGTAAATCCGCTAGACAAAATTCAATTAAAAAAAACAAGTGCAATTAAACGAGTTTTATTTGAAAAAAGCATCAAACTAGAAGAAACCAATCCGTTTGTCACACTTCGCTTTCATCAACAAAAAATACAAAGTAATTTAATTGGTAGCTATAATTTTAATAATATTACTGCCGCTATTACTATAGGGAATTATTTTAAAGTTACTACGAAAGATATTGTAAGCGCTATTGAAAGTTACATTCCTCAAAATAATAGATCGCAAATTATTAAAACAGCACATAATACCATTATTTTAGACGCTTACAATGCAAACCCTTCTAGCGTGAGTGCTGCTATCGAGAGTTTTTCGGCACTCGCATCAAAAAATAAAGTACTTATTTTGGGTGACATGTTTGAATTGGGAGAAAACAGCATCGATGAACATCAATTAATTGCTGATTTGGTTACTGCTTATTCTTTTAAAGAGGTCTATTTTGTTGGTGAAAATTTTCACAAAATCAACACAAAATTTACTGTATTTAAAACTTTTAAAAATCTTCAAAACCATTTAAAACAAAATCCTATTTACAATCAATCAATCTTAATAAAAGGATCTAGAGGAATGGCATTAGAGCGCTTGGTAAAAATTATTGATTGATATGAAGTTTATGAAATTCTATAAGCTTATCAATAGGTCTTTGAATAACATCTGTAATTACAAGACCATTATTTTTTGCTGTTTTTTCTAATAATTCTCTAAAATAAAAAGCAATAGAGCCAATAAAATACAAAGGTGTTTTCGCATCTTTTTGAAAAGGTAATATCCTGTATTTAAAAAATTGCTGAAAACCTTCTTTTATGATTGTTTTAATATACTCTTCTTCCTTATAGGTAAATAAAAACTTAGCGAACGTTGCTAAATAGGTATTCGGATTTGGCTGTTTATACAGGTTATTTTTAACAAAATCTATCTCTAAATTAAATTCTTGATCAAAATTATTGGCTATATTTTTCGGCATTATTTGATTGTAATAATCTCTCAATAATTTTTTTCCGAAAAAATTACCACTTGCTTCATCCATTAAAAGATATCCTAAAGACGGGGATGCAATATGCACATTTTTACCATCAAAGAAACAAGCATTAGAACCTGTTCCTAAAATACAAACTATTGCGGGGTTGTAACCCGTTGCCGCATACACAGCTGCTAGTAAATCTTCGGCTATATGTATGTTTGCTTTTGTAAAAACAGCTTGAAAGACTTCTTTTAACATTAACGAAGCGTCTTTTGTGCCACAACCAGCACCATAAAAATAAATTTCTGTTACATCTTCTTTAATATCAATTAATTGATTGATATTGGTAACTCTATCTAATAATTCTTGTTGATGCACAACTGCAGGGTTCAACCCCAAACTACGTACCCTAAAAATTTCTTGATTAGTTTTATTTAAAGCTATCCAATCTACTTTGGTCGAGCCACCATCTGCAATTAAAATCATACACTTTTGGAATTTAACTCAAAGATATTGTTTCGTTTTTAGATATGCAACCTTCTACAAAAACTCAATCGTTTTCGCTAAAAATATTTTTTAAAAGGTATGATTATTGTATCTATTAAAACAGTAATTTTGTAACAAATTATTTTTTATGCTGTTTTTCAAAAAAAAAGAAATTCCTCTTTCAGATATTTTCCCAAAAGATTTTGTCGATATTCATTCTCATTTACTTCCAGGGATTGATGATGGCGCCAAAAATATAGAAGATTCTATTGCCCTAATTACAAAAATGCGCTCTTACGGAATAAAGCATTTTATTACGACTCCGCATGTTTTAGGCGATGTGTATCCGAACTCATCAAAAACGATTCAATCTAAATTAGAAGAAGTAAGAACTGAATTAAAAAGAAGAAATATTAAAGACGTTACGATATTAATCTATGAATACGGATTTGTTTTGATATGAAATATGTGTGTATACAAATATTGCATTAGAAGATGTATTGAATTTCGTTCCGGAAGTCATGGGGTGATGATGTTATTTCTATTAGGAAATGTTAACAGAGTAATGAAGTTGTACTAAATTTCATTTTTTACTTTTCATGGTGAATGTTACTCCTACACCTTCAAGAGAGCAATGGGTAATATATTACCCCCCCCCCTCTCCCCCGTTGGTAAACCTATATATTAAATGTTTTGAGAAGAGATTGCT
>CAMZMA010000298.1 GCA_947311815.1 uncultured Flavobacteriaceae bacterium | reverse complement strand
TACATCTTATAAAGCTGAAAAAGGTGATAATGCCGAAACCTTAGCCAGTCAATATGGATTGAAAAAAAGTGTAGCTAATGATTTATATGATACAATGGATAAAGGTGAAATTTCAGGACAGAATGTTAAAGATATAACAGGTAGTGAAGTCTTAAAATTTAATATGGCTTCTAATAGATTTACAACACAAAGATTTTTAGACCAATATGTTTTTTCGAGAAGTCATATGACAACAACTAATACAGAAACTGGTTTATGGGAAACTACAGATTATTTTACAAATACTGGCGCATATGATAAAGATATTACAAGAGGAAGAGAAATATCTGGTTACGGTTTTTTAAGAATTGGAAAGAATAATATTAAAGTTCATTTTCAAATACCGATTTATAGATTTGAACTTCATAGAACAACATCAATAAAATATCCTGCATCTGTTGATAACATTATTTATAACAGACATGGTACTTATTTTAGAAACGCATACTCACAATCATCTTTAGAATTTTTTGGGCATCATCCTGAAACAAATAATAAATTTAGGCTAAACCCAATTAGTTTATGGTTTGATTCTAAAAATTTTGATAAAATACATAATTATTTAAATAAAGTATATCCAAATTACCAATATAATGAAAAAATATCTGTTAATCCAAAAGGTTAAAAACATAATGTTTCTTTTGATGTTTATTATATTTATCTCGTCTTGTAAGACAAAAAACATAGTGGTTGAAAAAAAAATAATTAAATGTACTAATAAAACTTATAATAAAAATTTATCCAATGGTTTTGGAGTAAGTTTTAGAGATTATTACAAGCATATTTTAATTATTGAAAATATATTTATTTCAGAAGGAATATTGAAATCCAAGAGTAAAGCTAATTATTTACTATTAAGTAAGAGCATAAATAAATTTATAACAAAAGAAAAGGCATCAGAAATTATTAATGCAATTAACTTAAAATTTAATCAAAATAATTTGCCAAAGTTTAATAATATTATTTCTAATTCTGGAAGTATAAATTGTATCTATAAAATTCTAAAAAATGAAAAATATGAAGCAAATAAATTTTTGCAAAATATAGCCTATAGTTATGGTGAATTTGAAAAGTATGGTTATAACAATCAAAAATCATTAGCTAGAATGTTCAAAAATATAAGCTCAGATGAATTTAATAATATCGTTTATCGTTCTTACTGTGATCTAGTAATATATTTGATTATCTTAGATAAATCAGAAGAAGATTAACTACTCAAATCATTTTGCAGTATCTCTTATAGATTTTCTAACTTTACATAACGGCTAATTATGTTACAATGAATTTAAAGCTCGTAATCAGTAAAAACCCAACAAGTTTTCTGAATAATGGAATGTTAAATGTTACTTGACTATATGACAGATTATCAATTATAGCTACAAAAAACTTTTAATTTTCTAAACCGTAATTTCTTTTAACATAATTGTTGACGATATAGACCTAAAGGCACTATATCTACAATTATGTGTAAATAGCCTGAAAAACGGTTATACAGAATTACTATGAATTTGTACTATAATTTATATTATGTTAAATAGGTTTTTTTGAAAGATAATAGAATATGCTAAATAACACTCCTCTAACCTTTAATCTATCTTCTTTATATCTTTTACTACAGGATGCTCTTTAGTAAAAGTTTCTGTAGATGTTGTTGCATTACATCCTTTGGTACTAAAGCACCCCACATTTAAAATAGCTTGTGCGCTCATCATCAACCCGAAAAGCAGAAAAAAGAAATTGCCATCATCATAAAAACCATACAAAAAATAAAATCCGACCGCCAACTGTATTGCTCGTTTATAACTCCATTTAACAAGGTAATTTTTCATTTCCATTTTAAAATTTAAGAATTACAAGATTACTAATTTTTTAAGATGATTACAGTAACATCTGTTACTTATCTGTACATTTACAAAATGTTTAAAAAACAAGATTCAAAACTAGAATTTATTGCATTAATGGCATCGTTAATGTCTCTTGTAGCCTTGTCTATCGACGCTTTATTGCCTGCTTTACCTCAAATAGGAACTGCAGTTGGTATTACCGAAACGACAGATAATCAACTATTAATTACCATGATTTTTTTGGGTTTAGGTGTTGGTCAACTCATCTTTGGTCCATTATCTGATAGTTTTGGAAGAAAACCAATGGTTTATATCGGTTTTGTACTCTTTGTATTGGCAAGTTTTATGTGTGTGTTTGCTACAAGTTTAGAAATGATGATTGTTGGTAGAATTTTACAAGGCATCGGACTTTCAGCACCAAGAACCATCAGTATTGCTATGGTAAGAGATTCGTTTAGTGGAGATTATATGGCAAAAATCATGTCGTTTATTGTGGTTGTTTTTATTTTAGTTCCTGTGGTTGCTCCTGCTATTGGTAAAATAATATTAGATTTTTATGGATGGAAATTCATTTTTTATAGCCAACTGTTTTTTGGTGCATTTGTAATGTTTTGGCTGTATAAAAGGCAACCCGAAACACTTGCTGTTGCTGATAGAAAGAAATTTAGCCTTCAATTATTTGTAAGTGGCGCAAAAGAATTTGTAAAACACCGACAATCTGTTGTGTTTACCTTGGTTTCTGGTTCTATTACAGGCGCATTTATGGTGTATTTGAGTGCTTCTCAACAAATTTTTCAAATTCAATATCATTTGGTAGAAGAGTTTCCGTATATTTTTGCAGGTTTAGCAATTACCGTTGGTTTTGCTACTTTTTTAAACGGAACATTTGTATTAAAATATGGGATGCTTAAAATGGTCACATTTTTTGTATTTTTATTCACTTTAGTACCTGCTATTTATGTTTTATTATATTACGGACAAGAGAACCCTCCTATTTATACGTTGTTGATTTTCTTCGGATTACAGTTTTTTGCTATCGGATTTTTATTCGGAAACCTAAGAGCATTGGCTATGGAACCCATCGGACATATTGCAGGAATCGGTGCTGCGATTAACGGATTTTTCTCAACAATTTTAGCAGTACCAATTGCTACTTACATCGGTAAATTTGTCACCACTACTGCCCTACCACTTTTTATAGGATTTTTAGTTTTTGGTGTCATTTCAATACTTTTAATTCAATTGTTAAAAAAAACGACCACAAAATGAGCTTAGAAATTATTTTTGAAGATTCGTTTATTATTTGTGTTGCCAAACCTAATAATATGTTGGTACATCATTCGCATCATTCAAGAAATAAAATAGAAGAAACGTCTCTTTTACAGTTACTTAAAAAGGAGTTGCAAGCAGATTTTTACCCGATTCATCGTTTAGACAGAAAAACTTCTGGAATTATTTTACTAGCAAAAAAGAAAGAATTTGTCGCTAAATTTCAAGAATTATTCACCAATAATGACATTCAAAAAACCTATTATGGTATTGTAAGAGGACACTCGCCCTTAACAAAAACAATAGACACACCTGTAAAAGGGCGCGACGGAAAAGTGCATAAAGAGGCGCTCACCTATTTGCAAACGATAGATAAAATTACCTTAAATATTCCTGTAAAACCCTACGATTCTTCTCGCTATAGTTTGGTGAAATTACTGCCAAAAACAGGTAGAATGCATCAATTACGTGTACATATGAATAAAATTAGTCACCCGTTAATTGGCGATACTAAATATGGCGATAAAAACCATGACACCATGTTTTTAGAAAACTTCGGATGGAAAAATATGTTTTTACATGCACATACTTTAGAGTTTACGCATCCGCATAATGAAGAAAAACTTCTTTTAAAAGCCACTTTTCCAAAAGATTGGATTGATTTATTTGAGCAATTTAATTTTACTGTTCCTATATAATTTTATTGTTGTCCGATTAAAATTTATAAAAACGCTAAAAAGTTATGTTTAATAGAGGTTCTAAAAGCTTTT
>CAMZMA010000297.1 GCA_947311815.1 uncultured Flavobacteriaceae bacterium | reverse complement strand
TTCAATGCGGTATTATAAATTTAAATTGGTATAACTACCTATCTTACAACACAACATCCGATGGCTAAAATTATTACCATTCTTTTAAAAACAGCTCCCGATGTTTCTAAAAACATTGATTTTACGGTAAAAATCACCTTAAGTGCCGAGGTTTTAGACTGTTTTGTATTTACTACAAATCCTGTAGAAATTAGAATCTAAGTATTTTTAATTCAACTTAAAAAAACGAAAAACCAACACCTAAAGAAACGCTATCTAAATGTCCGTTTTCAAAATCTAAGATCCCTTTTCTATGAAAATCTAATCGGATTATCGTATTCCATCTTCCATCGCCTTTTATTTGAACTCCCAAACCTATTTTACGATATATTCCGTCAGAATATCGAACAGCGGGTCGCCATAATTTACCATAACTCGCTTCTACAAAAAACGTATCGCCAGCATCTTCGGTAATATTATAACGCAAACTACCGTAGGTAGGAATGGCAAGAATATCATATTTAAAATGAAAATCGAAGCCAATATTTCCGCTAATAGCCCATCTTCTATTAAATTGATGACCAATACCTGCTCGGAATAAAAAGGAAGCAGGTTCTAATAACATTTCTCCGTCATCAGGATCTAAGGTGTAATTCTCGTTAATGCCAAATGTGGTGTTTAATGAACCTGTAAAAAAAGAAGTTCCTCTTTTTCGTTGAGCAAAAGAATTTTGAAGAGATACAAAAATAACGGCAATACATAATAATCGTTTCATAGTAGTACATTGATGTTTTTTGATGAAACAAAAACTATTCCACTTCTAATGAATTGATAAATTCTTCGATTTTTAACGCATTTTTAACAGCATAATCCCCAATTTTTGTACGTCTTAATGCAGATAAATGAGCGCCAGAGTTTAGAGCAACTCCAAAATCATACGCAATAGAGCGGATGTACGTTCCTTTACTACATACAATTCTAAAAGACACTTCTGGTAACGTTACGTTTGTTATTTCAAATTCAAAAACAGTTACTTCTCGTGCTTTAATTTCGGTAGTTTCTCCTTTTCTAGCGAGTTCGTACAAGCGTTTTCCGTCTTTTTTAATTGCAGAAAAAATAGGCGGTTTTTGTTGGATATTTCCTGTAAACTGTTGGGTAGTTTCGGTTAATAAATTTGCTGTAATATGCGCTGTAGAAAAGGTTTGATTTATTTCGGTTTCTAAATCGTAACTAGGTGTAGTTGCACCTAAGGTAAACGTACCTGTATATTCTTTTACTTGCCCTTGATACGTATTGATGTTTTTGGTTTCTTTCCCTGTACAAATAATTAACAATCCTGTGGCTAACGGATCTAAAGTACCTGCATGACCTACTTTAATTTTTTTTAAATGAAAACGTTGTTTTATGTGCCAACGCAATTTATTTACTACCTGAAAAGAAGTCCATTCTAAGGGTTTATCAATCAATAAAACTTGACCGTTTTTAAAATCATCAACCGTACGCATTAAATACTTAATTTATAGATAAAAAAGTGGATGATTAACAATGCAGCTCCTAAAATAATTCTATAATATCCGAAGATTTTAAACCCTTTTTTACTCAAATAATCAATAAAAGATTTGATGGCGATAAGTGCAATAACAAAGGCAACTACATTACCGATAATTAAGTAATTTATTTGCTCTGAACTCAATTCAAATCCTGCTTTGTAATAGTCGTATAATTTTTTTGCGGTTGCACCAAACATGGTTGGAACAGCCAAAAAAAATGAAAATTCGGCAGCCGTTTTTCGGTTGATTTTTTGCGTCATTCCGCCCACAATACTCGCTCCACTTCGCGATGTTCCTGGTATCATTGCCAAACATTGAAAAAAACCAATTTTTAATGCCGTTGCGTAATTAATTTCGGTATGTGCTGTTGGGTTTTCTGCATCAAAGACTTCGTTGGCTTTAAACCAATCATCTACTTTCAATAAGATAAATCCGCCAATAATTAACGAAACAGCAACGGTTACAGGACTTTCTAACAAGGCATCAATCACATCATTTAATAACAAACCTAACACTACGGCAGGTATAAATGCGACCAATAATTTTAGATAAAAATCGATGCTTTGAAAAAAACGTTTCCAGTACAAAACGACAACCGATAAAATAGCACCTAATTGAATAACAATGGTAAATAACTTGGTAAAATCATCGCTTGCAATTTTCATAAAAGACGATGCAATAATCATGTGTCCTGTAGAAGAAACGGGTAAATATTCGGTAATTCCTTCAATAATTGCTAAAATAATAGCTTCGAGTAAATTCATGTTTTATTTCTTCGGATTTAATAAAATGGCATAAAATTCAATACCCAAACCAATTAACACCAAAGTAGGTGCTAAACGGATTCTTCGCCAATTGTAAATCTCTGGATTAAAGACATTCGGGTCATCACTTCCGCCTCCTGCCATTAAGATAAATCCGAGAGCAATACATGCAATTCCGATAAACATAAAGGTGTAGTTTTTCTTTCCGAAAAGGAATTCTTGCTGTGGTATTTTATCGTTTTTTTTACTCATCATTTTAATAATATAATTCGTTTGTTTGTAGGTTTAAAAAGCGTTGTGTAGCAAAAAATGTACTAATCCAAGTAATAAAAAATGCGACTAGAAGAATACCTCCAGATACATATCCTAAGGTCATATAATCATGCAATAAAGCTAATGAAGGGATGCGTTTATCAACATAAAAAATAACAGCTCCTAATCCTAAAAGGGCAATACATGCACCTAACATTCCTAAGCGGATACTTCGCCAAATAAAAGGTTTTCTTATAAAGCTTTTTGTAGCGCCAACCATTTGCATGGTTTTGATATTAAATCGTTTTGAATAAATCGACAATCGGATAGAACTGTTGATTAAAATCATGGCTACAAAACCGAAAAAAGCACTCAACACCAACAACCAAAAACCTATACGTTGTATATTTTCTGTTAGTAATTTAATTAGCGGTTTGTCGTAAAAAACGTCAGCAATAAAGGGTTTTTTTTTGAAATTTTTTTCTAAGGATGCCATTTTTTCTGGTGTCACAAAAGCTGCTTTTAGGTAAATATCTATGCCGTTTTTTAGCGGATTTGTTCCTAAAAATTTTACAAAATCTTCGCCAATATCTTTGGTTAAGGTTTTTGCCGCTTGTTTTTTGCTGATATACACTATTTTTTTTGTGAAAGGTTCTTTTTGCAAAGAAGCTCTTAAACTATCAATTTTTTTCTTAGAAACCTCGTCTTTTAAAAACAAAGTCATCGCTACTTTTTCTTTAAACCGATTAGAAACACTGGTGGATTTTAGTAAAACCAACCCTAAAATACCCACCATAAATAAGACCAATGCAATACTAACCACTACAGAGATGTAAGAGGTTTGTAAGCGTCTTTTTTGGTAAGAATCGTATGAATTACCCATAAGTTAGTGTTGATTTTAAAGTTTGCAAGATACTAAATTCGCTTTGAAATACTAAAAGATTAAAAGATTGAAAAACTTAAGAAATTCATAAAATTTGTTTTTAAATTTTTATTGACCTTTAATAACCTAAAAAAGTTTGACACAAATTACGCGAATTTACACAAAATTGTTACTGTAAAATTTTCACGAAGCAGACTTTCAATCTGTATTTACGCTATTTCTTGGCACAACTCTATTAGTACTCCGTTGGTAGATTTTGGGTGTAAAAAAGCCACTAATTTATTGTCTGCTCCTTTTTTGGGTATTTCGTTTAATACGGTAAATCCTTCTTTTTGTAATCGTTTTATTGCTGCATAAATATCATCAACAGCAAAAGCAATATGATGTACGCCTTCTCCTTTTTTATCAATAAATTTAGCAATTGGACTTTCAGAATTTGTAGCTTCTAACAGCTCTATTTTATTGGGTCCCGATTTAAAAAACGATGTTTTTACACCTTCTGTTTTTACTTCTTCGGTTTTATACGGTGGTTTGCCAAATAAAGTCGTAAAAAGCTGATTAGATACATCTAAATCTTTTACCGCAATACCAATGTGTTCTATTTTTTTCATTGGGTAAAGGTAAAGTTTTTCTGAAAAATTATGAATTTAGTTTTTCTAAATCTATTTTTTCTGCAATAATAAGTAGAATATCAGATGTATTAACTTGTGATAAAATTTGATTTGTAATTCCTTTCAATTGTTCTTGACTATAACAAAAACTCCATATATTCTCAATGAATGAAGTATAATTTTTCGAGCCATTAAATTGAAACACTTTTGACTGATATACAATATTTAGTAGTTGTTCTATTAGATTTTTGGTGGTTTCTAATTTTTGGTAGTATGAAGAAAATATTTCCCACAAATCCTCTTGAGAACTTGATAAAAGTAGTCCTAAAAAATGATAAAATTCTTTCTTTTTTGTTCTCTTTTCTTTTGGTAAAAAAGTACAAAGTTCACTTCTTTTTACTGAAAATTTTGAAACAAAAGGCAGGTTGAATTTTTTTAAAAGTTCCTCCGTTTCAAATAGCCAATCTCTAAAACTAGAAATAATATTTATATCTTTTTGTTCAATCAAATTTGCAAGACTTTGTATTTTTGATAATTGTTTTTCAAAATCTGAAACAATTACTATAATTGATTTTTTCATTTTTATTCAGGTAAAAGTTTCGATTTTTTTTCTCCTTTATCATTTTCTATAGTATGCCATTCCATACCTTCTTCTGTTAGTGTCATCTTTACTTGTATTAAATTTACAGGATTTATCTCTTTTAATTTAGAGGCTTCAACAATAACTTTTGTGTGTTTTGTTTTTAATTCTTTTTTATCATTAATACTATGTATCAAAACTTTCTCTAATTTTTTAGCAAGTTCTATTGTGTCTAAATTTTCTTTAGAAATAGATAAAAAATCATTCGTTAGACTACTAGAAAACTCTTTCATTACCGAGTGCTTATCGACCCCTGATTTTAAAGATTTTTCTAAAAAATCTGTTTTTTGAGCAATTTTTTTTCTCAATAATACAGATGTTTTTCTTTCAAAAGAATCAGCTTTTGACATATTTTTAAGCAATTGATACGTTTGTGAATTAAAAGCGATATTATCAATAGGTTCGTGTTTTATAACTTCATCTTGTTGTAAAGACGCTATTGCCATAGGGATGGTTAATTCTATATTTTGAGCCCTAAACCTTGGAATAGAAAAGTGTTTTAATAAATCATGTTTTGCAAATTTTTCAGCAATTTCTAATGTTTTTAAATCTGAAATCATTCGCGCTTCTGTTAAACTAGAAGTTATACTACCTATATATTCATTTAAATTTACCATAATTTTCAATATTTTAATTTAGGTCATCTTTATAAAGATGACCTAAATTTTTAGTTACAATTAAACTACTGGAGTAGAAACAATAGCGTTTTCAAGAATCCCCAAAAGTTTTTCCATACCTGCTGGCATTTCATCTTGAACCGCTCTTACATGAACCGCCATAGAATATGTTTTTTCTATATTAAACCCTTGTTGTGATTTCCTTTTATAGGAAGCAGAAACTTTCAATTTTGCAGAACCACTAGGCCAACGTTGTTTAACCGTTAAATCTCCTTTAATACCAAACTCTGTTTCTACATTTCGAGACTCAATAGAATTAATTTTGGCATTAAAATCTATCGTTGTTTCATCTATTCTAATAAAAGGAATAGGTAGCATTGTTAAAATAGGAACTTCTATTTGCATATTTTGAAACTGTGCAGGCACATCTGCCTGAGTACCAACTGTTGCTGTTGCTGTTGCTTGTGTGTTTCCAGAACCTCCAGGAACGTCAACAGTAATTGAAGGTGCAGAAGTATAACCACTACCAGGATTGGTTATCTCTATTCTATCTACTTCTCCATTATTATTTAAAAACGCAGTAGCAGTAGCTACTGTTCCTGTTCCTGAAGGATTAGCTACAGTAACTGTAGGAGCTGTTGTATAACCACTTCCTACTGTATCAACAGTTATAGAGATGATTTTGCCAATATTTCCTTCTTGAAAAGGAGCTACCTGTTTGGGGTATTTAAAAGATACATAAATAGGTTCTTTGTCTTCTGTAAAACCTACTTTTTGTATAAAATCAACAGAACTCATTGATGCTTGCGATTGCGCATTAATAACAGAAATTAATGGGCCTCCAATCATTGATTCAAAATCGATACTAGACAATTCTTGTCCAGGATTGTATTGTGATAAACTCATAACAATATTTTTTAATCTTACCTACTCTATTTAAAAAAGGCTTTTCGGTTTCCGCCAAATCGTATTTTAAATACAACTGGCACAAAGTTGAAAAGAATAAAAGATATAAAAAAAGGGAAAACACTGATTTTCAAAAGTTTAAACACCTTTTTTTAATAAGTGTTTCCACGGGTTTGTATAAGTCAAACAGCATATACACATGTTTTTTCGAAATTTAATAATTCTAGAAAGTTCACTTCATATTGTGGAATTGCCCCTTTTCTTAAATGTGTCAAGAATTAGTATTAGAAGAAAAACCAGAGCGAGCAATCTAGCGAATAAAAAGATAAAAAATTTGTTAGATTTATGTGCTAAATCGGCAATTAAACACAATACAGAAAGAAATATAAGGCTAAAGAATTTGCAGAAAAAACAATTGGAAAGTTATTTTCAAATATTAAATATAAAAATATTGAAAAGGAATATCAAATACTATTATCAACGCAATTATAAACTTAGAGTCATATTTTTTTTATTTGTACACCCTCTTAAATAACCTATCTTTGCACCTCAAAGAAGTTAGATTACGACGCATGAAGAACATCAGAAATTTTTGCATAATAGCACATATAGATCACGGTAAAAGCACCTTGGCTGATAGATTACTTGGTTTTACAAATACTGTAACCGAAAGAGAATCGAAAGCACAATTGTTAGATAATATGGATTTAGAGCGAGAACGTGGAATCACCATTAAATCGCATGCCATACAAATGGATTATAATTTTGAAGGAGAAGATTATATTTTAAATTTAATTGACACACCTGGTCACGTAGATTTTTCATACGAAGTATCAAGATCAATCGCTGCTTGCGAGGGCGCTTTGTTAATTGTTGATGCTGCCCAAAGCATACAAGCACAAACTATTTCTAATTTATACTTGGCGCTAGAGAACGATTTAGAAATTATTCCTGTACTAAATAAAGTAGATTTACCCAGCGCAAATCCAGAAGAAGTAACCGATGATATTGTAGATTTATTAGGATGCGAACCAGAAGAAGTAATACATGCAAGTGGTAAAACAGGTTTTGGAGTCGATACTATTTTAAAGGCAATTATTGATAGAATTCCTGCTCCAAAAGGAGATCCAGAAGCGCCATTACAAGCTTTAATTTTTGATTCAGTTTACAATTCTTACCGAGGGATTGAAACTTATTTTAGAGTTTTAAATGGTGAAATAAAAAAAGGACAGCGCATTAAATTTATGGCGACTGACAATGAGTATATTGCCGATGAAGTAGGAACTTTAAAATTACAGCAAGTTGTAAAAAAATCGGTAAAAACAGGTGATGTTGGCTATTTAATTACAGGAATTAAAACAGCGAAAGAAGTAAAAGTTGGTGATACAATTACAGATGCCGAAAACCCAACAACCGAAACGATTGACGGTTTTGAAGATGTAAAACCCATGGTTTTTGCAGGTATTTACCCTGTAGATACCGAAGATTACGAAGAGTTGCGTTATTCGATGGAAAAATTGCAACTAAACGACGCTTCATTGGTATTTCAACCCGAAAGTTCAGCTGCTTTAGGCTTCGGATTTCGATGTGGATTTTTAGGAATGTTGCATATGGAAATCATACAAGAACGTTTAGAACGCGAGTTTAACATGACGGTTATTACCACGGTTCCTAATGTTAGTTATCATGCATATACTAGAAAAAACCCTAATCAATTAGTACTGTTAAACAATCCAACCGATTTACCAGATCCTTCGCGTTTAGATAGGGTAGAAGAACCTTTTATAAAAGCATCTATCATTACAAAATCAGATTTTGTTGGGCAAGTGATGTCGCTTTGTATCGAAAAAAGAGGTTTAATTACCAATCAAACCTATTTAACCACAGAACGAGTTGAATTAACTTTCGAAATGCCCTTGGCAGAAATTGTATTCGATTTTTACGATCGATTAAAAACAGTTTCTAAAGGATATGCTTCTTTTGATTATCATCCTATCGGAATGCGAAAATCGAAATTAGTACGTGTAGATATTTTATTAAACGGGCAACCTGTAGATGCACTTTCTGCTTTATTACATGCAGATAATGCGTATTCTATTGGAAAAAAAATAGTAGAAAAATTAAAGCAGTTAATACCAAGACAACAGTTTGATATTCCTATTCAGGCAGCAATTGGAGCAAAAATTATTGCCAGAGAAACCACCAAAGCTTTACGTAAAGATGTAACGGCAAAATGTTATGGAGGCGATATTTCTAGAAAACGTAAACTGCTAGAAAAACAGAAAAAAGGAAAAAAACGTATGCGTCAAGTTGGAAATGTAGAAATACCTCAAGAAGCGTTTATGGCAGTGTTAAAATTGAATGATTAGATTCTAAATATTGTTTTTTCTTCAGTAGATTTTTACTGTAAAAACACTAGTTATCTATTTCTTTAAAAACCGACTGTACCAACTTTCTGTAATGGGGACTTCCCAGTAATTTTGAAACTCTTGATGGGTTTGTACTAAATTATCAAAAACAATGGTTTTCTCGGAAACGGTTTTGTTTTTTAAAAGTTTTTTAAATTCTTTTAACTCTTTGTACTGTACATATTCGCCTTGTTTAAAACAAACATTCATTTTGTCTAATAACTCCACCTTATACTCTTGTTGTAGTTTTAAAATAAAGGCAACTTGTTCGTTTATTTCTGCACTTGTTAAAGGCGACTTGCTATCATCAGCAAAAAAAATGATAAATCGATTGTATAAAAATTGATATGTAGCTTTAAAGTTTTTGTCTTCGGATTTCCATCCATCAATAAAAGATTGGATTTTGATTTTTAATCCATCTATTTCATCCGTATAAAACTTTCTACTGCTTGGGTATATCCAAGTTTTGGCAGACTCATTAATGGTGCTATATTCTACAAACATTTGGCGAAGATACGGAAAAGAAAAAACCTATATATTTTAAAACACATAGGTTTTTGTTGCATTAATAACAGACTATTGGGGGATTGTATTTTCAACTTATTTATACCTATAGTCGGTTCTTTTTAAAACAACTTACACATTTTCTAATTTTTTATTCTTTTGAGCTTGTAAATTGGTAATCATATCTTTAGTTATTGCTGCTAAATCAAATTGATGTTGCCAATTCCAATCTGTTCTTGCATCAATATCGGCAATAGATTGAGGCCAACTATCGGCAATTTCTTGTCTAAAATCTGGATGATACGTAATGGTAAAATCAGTAATGTGTTTTTTTATTTCATTTGCAATTTCTTTGGGCGTAAAACTAATTGCGGCTAAATTATACGAAGTTCTTATTTTTATATCCTTTGTATTTGCTTGCATAATTTGTATGGTTGCGTTTATTGCATCCTCCATATACATCATTGGTAAGCGTGTATTTTCTGACAAAAAACTATCATAAGATCCATTTTCTATTGCCTTAAAAAAGATATCTACGGCATAATCTGTTGTGCCACCTCCAGGGTTTGTTTTCCAACTAATAATTCCTGGATAGCGAATACTTCTAACATCTACACCATACTTTTCATGATAATAATTACACCAATGTTCGCCAGAAACTTTACTAATTCCGTAAACGGTAGAAGGTTCCATAATGGTTTTTTGCGGCGTATTTTTTTTGGGCGAAGAAGGGCCAAATACAGCAATAGAACTTGGCCAATATACCTGTTTTATGTGTTTTTCTTTTGCTAAATCTAACACGTTTAACAGCGAATTCATGTTTAGATTCCACGCTTTTTGTGGGTATTTTTCTGCTGTGGCAGATAACATTGCTGCCATTAAATATACTTGAGTTACCTGGTGTTTTTGAATTACTTTTAAAATAGCTTCTTTGTTTGTAGCATCAATAATTTCAAAGTGACCTGAAGTCATTAACTCAGTATTTCCTTCTCTAATATCAGAAGCTATAACTTGCTGATTTCCATAGATTTTTCTTAATTTTTGAGTAAGTTCGCTTCCTATTTGTCCGCTTGCTCCAATAATTAAAATGGTGTCATTCATTAGTTGTTTGGTTTTGAAACATCAAATTTACTAATTTCTAGTTATAAGGAAATCGTTTTCATAAAAATTAACAGTGTAAAATTCATAAATGTGAATCTTTTTAAAAGATTGTACATTGTAAGTAATAAATGAGTATTTTTATCGACTAAATTCTTTATCGTGAAAAACGTATTGTATTTACTACTTTTTACACTTCTTTTTGCTTGTGGAAAACCACAAAAAAAAGAACCTAAAACTGCATATAAAACGAAACCTTTACTTAGTGTAGTACAAAAACATCAAAAAACGGTTTCTGTAAAAACAATATTTAAAAAAGAAATAATTGATTGGAAATCATATCAAAATTTAAATGAATTTATAAAACAATTCTCTAACAATACGCCTAACGAATCTCTTAGTAACGCACTAGAATTAAAAGATTTGGTAAAAAATTTAAGAGACAGTGTAAAGCCTGCTATTTTAGAAACACCTGCTTTTAAAGCCAGAATACATGTTTTGTATAACGAATCACTTCGATTAACAGACATGACAAAAATACCCGCTATAAATGCTGATGCTGTTAATAAACAAGTTGATAAAATTTTAGTAGCTTTTACATCGGTAAACAAAAAAATAAACACTGTGTTTTCTCAAAAAACATTTGAAGAATTAATTACTATTGATGATGCTTATATAGGATTAGATACTACTAAAATTGATAGTGTTTCAAGAAAAAACATCTTAATTGAAAGAGAAATTTTAGAAAATGACATTAGAGGAAATCAAAAAAAACCAAAAAAAATTACTGCAAAAAATTTATTTTTAAATAAGAAAAAAAAATTTTTATTAGAGAAGAAAAAAAAATTATTACTTCAATCTAAAAAGAAGATAAATTTAAAAAAGACTCAACAATAATAAAATGAATCATGAAATATAGTTACTTATTTTTATTTTATTTTTTAATTTTTACTTCATGTAAAAAAGATATAAAAATATTTGAAAATCAAAAAAAAATAGCTAATACTGTTTTAAATAATTGGCATAAAGCTGCGGCAGAAGCAAATTACAAAAGTTATTTTGATGCTATGGATACTGAAGCTGTTTTTATTGGCACAGATGCTTCAGAAAATTGGACGAAACCAGCATTTCAAAAATTTAGTAAACCTTATTTTGACAAAGGAAAAGCGTGGAGTTTTAAAGTACTTGAAAGAAATATGTATTTAAATAAAAAAACTAATTTTATTTGGTTTGATGAATTATTAAACACCCAAATGGGTATTTGTAGAGGATCTGGAGTATTAGAAAAAATTAACGATACGTGGAAAATAAAACACTATGTATTGTCAATAGCTATTCCTAACGAAGACGTTAAAGCTGTAATTAACATAAAAAAAGAAAAGGATTCTTTATTTTTACAAAAAATTAGTACTAAGATTAATCAATAAATTATGAAAAAATCATTGTTGTTAATAGCATTTTTAGGGTATTTTACTAGTAATGCGCAAATTTCTCAGAACAATGCCCCTTGGATGCAGTCAAAAGAAATGCAATCAAAAGTAGCTTCTAAATCAAAAATAACTTTAGAAGACATCTCTAAATCTGCAGAAAAATATTTTAAAACCATAGATAAAAATAAAAAAGGAAGTGGTTTAAAACCCTTTGAAAGATGGAAGTATCATTGGAGTTTTTACACCAAACCAGACGGTACAATTGCACCTTCTAAAGACTTATGGGAAGCTTGGGAAGAAAAAAACAACATGAATGCCAGAACTACTACCGATGCAAGTAATTGGACTTCTATAGGTCCTTTTGCACATACAAATACGGCGTCTTGGTCATCAGGACAAGGTAGAGTAAACACTTTTACAATAGACCCTAATAACTCGAACACTTATTATGTTGGCGCTCCTGCAGGAGGTATTTGGAAATCTACCGATGCAGGTATTAATTGGTCTCC
>CAMZMA010000296.1 GCA_947311815.1 uncultured Flavobacteriaceae bacterium | reverse complement strand
GGTACACGTGTTGCTGGTGGTTGTACACTTACTCATTTAATGGGTGGAATTCCGTTTATGGGAATTCGTTCTTTTGGTTCGGTCATTTTTATGGCAATGGGTGGTGCTTTAGGTTTCCTTTTTATGGAAAAAATGGGATTAGCCAATTATTTTAAACATCAAGAAACAAAAGCCTATGTAATTGCAAATGCCGATAAAGGTGAACAAGCAACTTACAAACCAGGGTATAACTGGAAAACCAATCCTGTTTTTTGGATTGCACTTTCTTTTACCGTTATTTTTTTAGTAGCTGCTTTATACGGAGCAACAGGAGTAGATTCTATGAAACATTTATCAGGTGGTAAATTATTAGCCTTTGGTAAATCGGTAGCAGATAAAAACACCCTATTTGTTATTATGACTTTGTTAGCTGGTATTGTTGCTGGTATTGCATTGTCTAAATCAGGATACGGAACAGAATGCTCGTTAGTTTCTCTAGAAACTGCTGGCGATATGACCAAAAACGATAGTAAATTTGCCAAAATGGGTGTACCAAAAATTACACGTACACTTATGCGTTCTTATTCGCCAATTATTGGTGTAGTTACTACTTGGGTATTAATGTTAGGTTTTATGCTAATTGCATGGACATTTTTTGATATTTCTCCAAGATTAGGTACAGGTTTAAAAGCAGGTTTAACAGCTGGTAACTTTATTGGTGGTTTATCTTTAGGATTTGGTGCCGTTACCTTAATTGGTTGCGAAATTAGATCGTATATGAGAATTGGTATGGGATATTTAAACACACTAGTAGGTTTTATAGGATTTGCTGTTGGCTATTTACCATACACATTATTTTCTCATGCACATCACGATTTTTTAAATGCAACCGTTCTTTTTGGAACACATGATGATGGAACAAGTGGTTTAATTTCTGATAAGAGAGAAATTTATTCATTAATTACTGATGATGTGAGCTTTCAAAAAATAATTATGTTTATTTGGATGCTTCTTTTGATCTTCTTTTTACGCTTTTTATTGAAAAAAGGTGCTAAAAACATCGGATTAAAACCAGTGCATTTAGTTCATTTAAATACAGAAGATATTCAAGATACCATTGATGCAGAAAAAAAAGATGGTAAAATAGGTGAAGTTGATGCACCAACACCAGTACCAGAAGTAGCATATGCAAAAAAATAGTATATTAATTTAGTTAGTTGATTGATAAGTAAGTCTAACTTTAACATCAATATGATAATTTTAGGCTTACTTCATTTATATTTGCTTCACAATCTTAAAAAAAAAACAATCTAAAACAATTATAATATGGAATACATTTTACCCTTAATAGTAGGATTTTTAGCCGCCTTTGTTGGTCTTTTAGCACCATCTATGTTAAACATGACAGCAGCACGTACAAGTATAGAAAAAGGAAAAGCTGCAGGAATACAATTTGCAGCTGGAGCAGCATCAGTCGTATTTATTCAGGCATTTATTGCGGTTTCTTTTGCTAAATATTTAGTAGCACATCCAGAAGTAATTACCAAACTAAAAACTGCAGCAATTTTTGTGTTATTCGGATTGGCTATTTTCTTTTTTATGCAAGCTCGTAAAAAATTTAAGGCTGAAGGAAAAGACAAAGAAGGAAGTACTTTTATTGTAGGTATGGGAATGTCTTCTTTAAATATGTTAGCTGTTCCGTTTTATTTAGCCATGGCAACTTTAGCAGAAGGTAAAGGCTGGATGACCATAGAGCAACCTTTTTCTACTATTTATGTAGTAGGTGCAGTTTTAGGTGCTTTTTCATTATTTGCAACGTATGCATCTTTTGCTGAAAAAATTGCTGAAAAAGCAGCGTTTATCGCAAAAAATATTAACTATATTTTAAGTGCTTTGTTTATTGTATTGGCAATTTCTACAGCCGTTCAAGTATTTATGTAAGCAAAATACTACTTATAAAAAAAAAGCTCAGATTTTTAAAAATCTGAGCTTTTTTTCGTATCAAAGACATACAGTAGCCGTCAACCGAATATTACAAATTACCAAAAAATTATTTCTTCGGTTTTAACTCATACATTTTAAAAAAGAACATAGACGCTATATTTCTAGCTCTTTCTTTGGCAATGTTTGCTTTTTCTCCAATAAAAAACTCATCAATAGTACCAAACCACAACTCTAGCCATTTTCCAAAATGTTTTTGATCTATTATATAATCATTGTCCGCATCTAATTGCTTATGAACTCGCATTGGGTTTCCTTTAAATTTAGCTACTCTAAATAAATTTGTTTCCCAAAAATCGGTTAATTTTTGTAAGTGCGTTTCCCATTTTTCATCAGGTATTGCCTTTAAAAAAATAGGGCCTATAAAATCATCT
The DNA here is from genome assembly GCA_947311815.1 of uncultured Flavobacteriaceae bacterium. Lineage (GTDB taxonomy): Bacteria > Bacteroidota > Bacteroidia > Flavobacteriales > Flavobacteriaceae > Polaribacter. The sequence goes on along the minus strand of CAMZMA010000296.1, from coordinate 1,026 downwards.
ACCCTTAATTTATCATAAAAAGTAGCTACTAATTTATAAACATCTTCTCTGTTTTCTATTTCTTTTGGATACATTTATCACTTTTTTAAAATACAAAAATACGCTAAAAATGAATACCTTTTTGTAATAATGATTACATACGTTAAAATAAATAGATAAAAGCACCGAAAAACCGAACTTCTTATTATTTTTGCTACTTAACAACACAACACACCATGAAACTTACACAACTAAATGCCATTTCGCCAATTGACGGACGATACAGAAACAAAGTAGCCGATTTAGCGCACTATTTTTCTGAAAAAGCACTCATAAAATACCGTGTAAAAGTAGAAATAGAATACTTTATTGCTCTTTGCGAACATCCTTTACCTCAATTAGAAAACTTTAATCGAAATTTATTTGATGATTTACGCAACATTTATATCAATTTTTCTTCGGATGATGCGCAGAAAATAAAAGACATCGAGTGTATTACCAATCATGATGTAAAAGCGGTAGAATATTTTATCAAAGAAAAATTTGATGCGTTAAAATTGCAAGAATATAAAGAGTTTATCCACTTCGGATTGACCTCGCAAGACATTAACAATACTGCCATTCCTTTATCAATAAAAGATGCTACAAATGATGTCTATAACATATCATTACAACAATTAATTAATACATTAACCCAATTATCTATTGAATGGAAAGACGTTTCTATGTTGGCAAGAACTCACGGTCAACCTGCTTCTCCTACTCGATTAGGAAAAGAAATTGCTGTTTTTGTTACACGTTTACAACATCAATTTAACACCTTAAAAAACATACCCAATGCCGCTAAGTTTGGTGGAGCAACAGGCAACTTTAATGCACATAAAGTAGCATATCCAACCATTGATTGGAAAGTCTTCGGAACTAAATTTGTAGAAGAAAAATTAGGATTAACACACTCTTTTCCTACCACACAAATAGAACATTATGATTATATGGCAGCGTTGTACGATAATTTAAAACGCATCAATACCATTATTATCGATTTAG
>CAMZMA010000295.1 GCA_947311815.1 uncultured Flavobacteriaceae bacterium | reverse complement strand
TTAGGTTACAAAAATTATTCGCCTAAAGACAAAAATCCCACAAGTTTTGCGCTTGACCCAAAATAATACTAAATTAGCCTTTACAAAACCTATAAAACCAAAAAACACCTACCATTACAGTAAGTGTTTATGTGAGCCCTGAAGGATTCGAACCTTCGACCGCCTCCTTAGAAGGGAGGTGCTCTATCCAGCTGAGCTAAGAGCCCGTTTACTTCATATTTAAAGCGGTGCAAATATAAAATGCAAATAACTCTTATACAAGAAAATTTGTCATAATTTTTTGACGAAAAAAATTTCCAGAAAGCCAAATTTTTGTTAAAGTAAAATTTGTAGGCATTTTTTTTGTACTTTTGTATCATAATGAAAAATGCAATTCGCAAAATATCTTCTTTTAGTATGGCTTTGGTAGTCTTATTTTCTACCATGTCTTTTACTATTGATATGCATTTTTGTGGAGACACACTGGTTGATACTGCCATTTTTTCGAAAGCTGCAACTTGTGGTATGGAAATAAACAGGAACACCAACCCAGATTGTTCTATTGTAAAAAATAATTGCTGCGATGAACAACAAATTCATTTTGAAGGTCAAAAAGAATTAAAAACAACATCTGAACTCATTTCTTTTGAACAACAGATTTTTGTGATTTCTTTTGTACAATCTTACATTAACTTATTTTATACAGAGCAACAAAAAGTTACTCTTTATAAAAATTACTCTCCTCCTCTTGTCGTCAAGGAAATTCACAAACTTGACGAAACATATTTAATCTAATTTTTTAGTTTTACTAAGAAGGATATTTCTATTTTATAGAAATATATGTTCTTGTTATTCATTATGTTTACAAGATTATTTTTTCTTCTTTATAGCACCGCAGTTTTTGTTTTACAACAAACCTACAACTACAAAATAAACGATTAAACCTTATGTATTATGCTCAATAAAAGCATCAAATTTTTAATAGAAAACAAACTCGTTGCAGTCTTGTTAATTGCATTATTTATCGGTCTCGGTATTTCTACAGCTCCTTTTAATTGGGACAAAACAGGTATCCCTAGAAATCCTGTTGCCGTAGATGCCATACCAGATATTGGCGAAAACCAACAAATTGTATTCACCAAATGGGCGGGTAGATCGCCACAAGATATTGAAGATCAAATTACATACCCTTTAACGACTGCTTTGTTAGGGATTCCTGGAGTAAAAACAGTACGAAGTTCATCGGCATTCGGATTTTCATCAATTTATATCATTTTAGAAGAAAATATAGAATTTTATTGGAGCAGAAGTCGGATTTTAGAAAAATTAAACTCCTTACCTAAAGGATTGTTGCCCGAAGGTGTACAACCTAGTTTAGGTCCTGATGCCACAGGCTTAGGTCAAGTTTTTTGGTACACTTTAGAAGGTAGAGATACAAAAGGGAATGTAACTGGTGGCTGGGATTTACACGAATTAAGAAGTATTCAAGATTATTATGTAAAATATGCGCTTTCATCTGCTGGTGGCGTATCCGAAGTATCGAGTATTGGTGGTTTTGTTAAAGAATATCAGGTAGATATTAATCCAGACATCCTAAAAGAATACAATATTTCTTTAGAACAAGTTGTAAATGCGGTTCGTAAATCGAACAAAGATATTGGTGCAAAAACTATTGAAATAAATCAGGCTGAATATTTAGTACGAGGTTTAGGGTACATAAAATCGGTGGTAGATATAGAAAATGCGGTGGTAAAAGAAACAAATCTTACCCCTATTTTAGTAAAAGATGTTGCCAAAGTGTATTTAGGACCCGCAGAAAGACGTGGTATTTTAGACAAAGAAGGTGCAGAAGTTGTAGGTGGCGTTGTAGTTGCTCGTTATGGCGCAAACCCAATGAAAGTAATTAACAACGTAAAAGATAAAATTAAAGAACTAAGTACGGGGTTACCTAGTAAAATTTTAAAAGACGGACGCACATCTCAATTAACTATTGTTCCTTTTTACGACAGAAGCACATTAATTCAAGAAACTTTAGCAACCTTAGATGAAGCATTAACCCTAGAAATTTTAATTACCATTTTGGTAATTGTTATGATGGTTTTTAACCTAAAAGCATCGGCATTAATATCAAGTTTACTTCCTGTTGCTGTGTTAATGGTTTTTATTGGAATGAAATTTTTTGGTGTAGATGCAAATATTGTAGCTCTCTCTGGAATTGCCATTGCTATTGGAACCATGGTTGATGTAGGTGTTATTTTGACCGAAAATATCATTCGGCATATGGATGAGAATAAAGTGAAAAACGGAAAATCAGACTCAGGTAATTCAATATCGATTAACCAAATTGTTTACAAAGCCACCGAAGAAGTTTCTGGCGCTATTTTAACCGCCGTTGCTACTACTATTATTAGTTTCATCCCTGTATTTACCATGATTGGTTCTGAAGGGAAATTATTTAGACCTTTGGCAGCTACAAAAACTATGGCATTAACAGCTTCTGTAATTGTAGCCCTCTTTTTAATTCCGCCTTTTGCTGCATGGTTATTCGGTTGGAAATCGCCTAAGAAAAAAATAGGTTTCATCTTAGGCATTGGCTTATTTATTATCGGTATTGTAGCTGTATTTTCAGGCTATTATATTGGGTTGGTTTTGATTGCATTTGGAGTAACAAACTACCTTTCATCAACCAAAAAAATAACAAAAAATGTTGCAAACACAGTTCAAATAATAATTACAGTCATTACAATTGTGAGTCTTTTAAGTGTGTACTGGAGACCTTTAGGAGTCGATTACACCATTGCATCTAACTTCTTATTTGTTGGTTTTATTTCCTTCGGATTGTTAGGAGTTTTTACCTTGTTTCAAAAAAAATACGTTCAAATGTTGGTGTGGGCTTTAAATAATAAAATCTTATTTCTAAGTATTCCTACACTAATTGTTGTCTTCGGAATTTCTATCTGGAAAAATACAGGGAAAGAGTTTATGCCTTCGTTAAATGAAGGATCCTTTTTATTAATGCCAACAACATTACCACACGCAGGAGTTGCAGAAAACAAACGAGTATTACAGCAATTAGATATTGCGGTTGCTTCGATTCCTGAAATTAAAACCGTAGTTGGTAAATCTGGTAGAGCAGAAAGCGCTTTAGATCCTGCGCCTCTTTCTATGTTCGAAAATATTATTAATTATTATCCTGAATACAAAATAGATGTTGACGGAAAACGCCTGAAATTTAAAGTAAATGACGATGGTTTATTTGAAACTAAAAAAGGAAAAGTCATTCCCTACGGAACAAAAATAAGCGCCAAGGAACTTATTTTAGATGAAGACGGTAATTATTACAGAAACTGGCGTAAGCACATCAAAAACACAGATGATATTTGGAAAGAAATTGTAAAAGTTACTAAAATACCAGGGGTTACCTCTGCCCCCAAATTACAACCTATAGAAACACGTTTGGTAATGCTACAAACAGGTATGAGAGCACCAATGGGTATTAAAGTAAAAGGGCAAGATTTACGTAAAATAGAAGATTTTGGATTGCAATTAGAAAAAATATTAAAGCAAGTAAAGGGCGTAAAAAAAGAAGCTGTTTTTGCCGATAGAATTGTAGGAAAACCCTATTTACTAATCGATATAAACAGAAAAAAAATTGCACAATACGGCTTATCAATTCAAGATGTTCAAAACACCTTAGAAGTTACTGTAGGCGGGAAAATGCTTACTCAAACGGTAGAAGGAAGAGAACGTTACGGCGTTAGAGTTCGCTATCCTAGAGAACTAAGAAGTAGTCCAACAGATCTTGAAAACATTTATATATCAAGAAAAAATGGCAATCCTGTTCAGCTAAAAGAATTAGCAACTATAAAGTATGAACAAGGACCGCAAATGATTAAAAGTGAAGACACCTTTTTAATTGGCTACGTATTGTTTGACAAAACCGACGGAGAAGCAGAAGTAACCGTTGTAGAACGTGCTCAAAAAGCCATTATCGGAGCTATAGATAGAGGTAAATTAGTAATTCCGAAAGGAATTACCTATAAATTTACAGGTACGTATGAAAATCAAATTAGAGCAGAAAAAACCTTGGCAATTGTTGTGCCTTTAGCGTTATTGGTCATCTTTTTAATCTTGTATTTTCAATTTAAATCGGTAGGAACTTCATTGATGGTTTTTACAGGAATTCTAGTTGCCTTTTCAGGTGGTTTTATTATGATTTGGTTGTACGGACAAGATTGGTTTTTAAATATCAACCTCTTCGGATTTAATTTTAGAGATATTTTTCAGATTAAAACCATCAATTTAAGTGTGGCGGTTTGGGTAGGTTTTATCGCTTTATTTGGTATCGCTACAGATGATGGTGTTGTTATGGCAACCTATTTAACTCAGGTTTTTGAAAGAAATAATCCATCAACAAAACAAGAAATAAGAAAATCCGTAATAGAAGCAGGAATGAAAAGGATAAGACCTTGTTTAATGACTACCGCAACCACCATTTTAGCTTTATTACCTGTTTTAACATCTACAGGTAGAGGTAGCGATATTATGATTCCGATGGCAATACCCAGTTTTGGTGGAATGTTAGTAGCCCTAATTACACTGTTTGTAGTGCCTGTTTTATTTAGCTGGAGTAAAGAAATGAAGGTTAAATGATAAGTGATAAGTGAATAATGATAAATGTAAAATTATGAGTAAAAACATTTTAAAAACTAAAAGTTATGTTTTTGCCATTTTGATTGTAAAATTACCTCAAAAATTAGCTACTGAGAATAAAGAACTAGTAGCCATGTTAATAAACACAATTAAAACGACAAAATCGAGATTATGAAAAATAATAAAAAAATAAATAATACTAAAAAATTTAATCAAGATAAAATGATAATTTGTCCTAATATTTCATCAGAAAAAAATAGTTTTTCGCCTTTAACTTTTCGTTTTTCGTTAAAAGTACTGCTCATTTTTCATTTTTTATTTTTCATTTTTGATTCAAATGCTCAATCTTTAGATGATTATTTAAAAATTGCGCAACAAAATAATTCTATGTTAAAAATAAAAACTGCTGATGTTGCGCTTTCTTTAGAAAAAATAAATGAAGTAAATACTATTGACAATACCGATATTTCTTTCGGAGTTTTTGCTTCTACTCCTGAAACAAGAGTTGGTGCACAAGTTTTTAAATTTGGTGTAGATCAAAAACTACCTTGGTTTGGCGAATTAAAAGCAAAAAAAGAAGTGGCTAAAAACGTAGCCGAAATAAAACAGTTTGATGTTGCTCTTGCTGATAAAGAGTTAGTATATAATGTAAAAGCTGCATACTATACTTTATATTATCAACAAGCAAGTACACATATTTTAAAAGACAACAAACAGGTATTAAAGATTTACGAAAAAATGGCATTGGCAGCTTTAACAAATAATAAAGCTACCATGAGCGATGTTTTAAAAATTAGAGTACAAAAAAACGAGCTTCATAGTAAAGTGTTTCAGAATTTAAATAGCATTAGCTATTTGAGTAAAAACTTTAATAAATTACTTCAGCGCGATGAAAATATACCTCTAAATATTGCCGATAGTTTAAATGTGTTAGATATTTTGGTGACCAATAAATTAGTAGATACGCATCCATTAATACTAAAAATTAAAAAACTTGACGCTTTTTATACTGCTCAAAATAAATTGATAACTAGCAATAGCAAACCAAAACTTACTGTTGGTGTAGATTATATAATGGTGAAAAACAGAACAGACATTGCTGTTTCTCAAAACGGAAAAGATATTTTTATGCCTAAAATATCATTAAGAATACCGTTATTCAACAAAAAATACAACTCACAACACAAGCAGCTTAAAATACAGCAGGATATACTATCAGAAAAAATAAAGCAACAAAAAACCACCTTAAACATTGCGCTAGACGATGCTAAACTAAGGTATGAAAATGCTGTATTATCAGTAGTTGCTGCACAAAAAAATAAAGAAGAAACTCAAAGAGCTATCAATGTCGATTTAAAAGCCTACGAGACAGGAATTTTAGATTACGACAAAATATTACGTCTTCAAATTCAGAAAATTAAATTTGAATTAAAAGAAATTGAAGCCACTAAAAAAGCTTTTATAGCCAAAGCAAAAATTAAATATTTAAGCAACTAGAGTTAAAAATGATGGTTAACAGAAAAACAGCACAAAAAATAAGAAAAACACATCGGTATTTAGGATTGTTTTTAGGAATTCAGTTTTTGTTTTGGACATTGAGCGGTTTGTATTTTAGTTGGACAAATATTGACGATATTCACGGCGATCAATACAAAAATCTTAGTTACCAAACTCCTAAATTTGTAGATTTAATAAGTCCTACAAAGTTAAATATGGATGGAGGCGTACAATCAATTTCTATAAAAAGTATTGATAACAATCCGTATTATTGGGTAAATAAAAGGCAGTTATTTAATGCTAAAACAGGTGTTAAAAAAAACGGAATCACAAAAGAAGAGGCTACAAATATTATTAAGAACTATATGAAGCCCAATTTAAAAATAACGGATATTAAGGAACTAAAAACCGTTGATAAGCATCACGAATACAGAGAAAAACTTTTACCTGCCTATGTAGTTTCTTTTGAAAATCCATCACATTTAAAAGCATACATTTCTATAAAAAATGGCGAATTTCAAACAGTAAGACATCGAGATTGGCGTTGGTTTGATTTTCTTTGGATGACACACACTATGGATTATGAAGGTAGAGATAATATAAATACCGTAACGCTACGTATTTTTTCACTTTTGGGATTAATAACAGTATGTAGCGGGTTTTTACTTTGGTTTACCTCCTCGCCTACTATCAGAAAAATAAATAAAAAATACA
>CAMZMA010000294.1 GCA_947311815.1 uncultured Flavobacteriaceae bacterium | reverse complement strand
TCGTCTACGCTCAAGATAAACTAAAGTCGAGATCTTTTTATGAGATGAATTATATTCAATAGTTCTCGACTGCGCTCGAACCGACAAAAATCATATTTATAAAGCTCTATAAATAAGTGTTTTAAATTTAAATAAACCTATGCAGATATCTACTGACCTTGTTAAAAAATTATACCAATAATTTTTTAGCATTTTTTACTTTCTGCTTGGTCAAAGCCAAATTAATAACTTGACTCATATCTGTAACATAATGAAATGTTAAGCCTTTTAAATAATTGGGTTTAATTTCTTCAATATCTTTTTTGTTTTCCTCGCACATTAAAATTTCTTTGATATTGGCTCTTTTTGCTGCCAATATTTTTTCTTTAATGCCGCCAACGGGTAAAACTTTACCACGAAGTGTAATTTCGCCCGTCATGGCCAATTTATTTTTTACTTTTCGTTGTGTAAATACCGATACTAATGATGTTAACATCGTAATTCCTGCACTTGGGCCATCTTTAGGAGTCGCGCCTTCTGGCACGTGAATATGCACATTATAGTTTTCTAAAATTTCTGGATTAATACCAAAATCATCTGCATTTGCTTTGATGTATTCCATGGCAATAGTTGCCGATTCTTTCATCACTTTCCCTAAATTCCCTGTAATGGTAAGGTTTCCTTTTCCTTTTGATAAGATAGATTCGATAAACAAAATATCACCGCCAACACTTGTCCACGCTAAACCTGTGACTACGCCAGCAACCTCGTTATTTTCGTATTTATCTCTTTCCATTCGTGCAGGCCCTAATATTTTTTCAATAGCATCCGTAGTAATAGAAACATCATATTCCTCTTCTAAAACAATAGATTTTGCTACAAATCGAACCATTTTAGCGACTTGTTTTTCTAAACCTCTTACACCAGATTCTCTAGTATAACCTGTCACAATTTTTTCGAGTTGTTTTTTACCTAATTTAAGATGTTTGCTACTTAAACCGTGTTCTTTTAATTGTTTGGGTAACAAATGTTTTTTGGCGATTTCAATTTTCTCTTCAATTGTATATCCTGTTACATTTATAATTTCCATTCGATCGCGTAATGCCCACGGAATTTGACTTAAATTATTAGCGGTGGCAATAAAAAGGATTTTAGATAAATCATAACCAACTTCTAAATAATTGTCATAAAAATCGGTATTTTGCTCTGGGTCTAACACTTCTAACATAGCAGATGAAGGGTCTCCTTGATGGCTATCGCTTAATTTATCAATTTCGTCTAACACAAATACAGGGTTTGAGGTGCCTGCTTTTTTAAGGTTTTGTATCAATCGCCCAGGCATTGCGCCGATATAGGTTTTACGATGTCCTCTAATTTCTGCTTCATCTCGCAAACCGCCTAAAGACATACGTACATATTTACGTCCTAAAGCTTCGGCAACCGATTTCCCTAAAGATGTTTTACCAACTCCTGGAGGTCCGTATAAACAAATAATAGGCGATTTCATATCGCCTTTTAGTTTTAAAACGGCTAAATGTTCTATAATTCGGTCTTTAACTTTTTCTAAACCAAAATGATCTCTGTCTAATATTTTTTGCGCTCTTTTTAAATCGAATTTGTCTTTAGAGTATTCTCCCCAAGGTAATTCTAACATCAGCTCTAAGTAATTGCGTTGTACGCCGTAATCTGCCATTTGCGGATTCATGCGTTTCAATCTTCCTAACTCTTTTTCAAAAGTTTTAGCAACCTCTTTGTTCCATTTTTTAGACTTTGCCTTCTTGCGCATTTCGTCTAATTCTTGATCATTAGAAACGCCTCCTAATTCTTCTTGAATGGTTTTTAATTGCTGATGTAAATAATATTCCTTTTGCTGTTGGTCTAAATCAGAACGTGTTTTAGACTGAATATCGTTTTTTAATCGCAATTTTTGCAACTCTTTATTTAGATTTTTTAACGTAAGTAAGGCACGTTCTTTTAGATTGTCTTTTTCTAAAATCACTTGTTTTTGCACCACTGTTAAATCCATATTAGAGGCAATAAAATTGACTAAAAACGCATTACTTTGTATGTTTTTAATAGCAAATGATGCTTCTGATGGCAACATCGGATTTTCTTTAATAACCTCTAACGCTTGGTCTTTTATAGAATCTATAATAGCATCGAACTCTTTTTTATCATCAACATCGGTTTCTTCAATAGCTTCTTGCGTAGTGGCTTTTAAATACGGCTGTTCTTGTATTACTTCTTTAATTTCGAAGCGTTTTTTACCTTGAATAATCACCGTTGTGTTTCCGTCAGGCATTTTTAGTACACGTAAAATTTGAGCAACCACACCAGTTTTGTAAATATCTTTGGCTTTTGGTTCTTCAATTTCTTCGTTTTTTTGTGTAACAACGCCAATAATTTTATCGCCTTTATTAGCTTCGTTTATCAACTTAATAGATTGATCTCTTCCTGCGGTAATCGGAATTACAACACCTGGAAATAACACGGTATTTCTTAACGGTAATATGGGTAAAACGTTTGGTACGCTTTCATTTTTGATGATTTCTTCATCTTCTGGAGTCATCAACGGAATTAATTCCGAATCTTCATTTAACATACTCTGTAACGACAAATTGTCTATACTAATTACTTTTGGCTTACTCATTTGTTTTATATGCTGTCATAGTGACATTGATTTACTTTTGTAAAGGTATCAAAATCACTTGGTTTTTATTGTATTTTTTTGATAATCAATAAAATATATAAATATTTATTAATTAGCTATACCTATAAAGACAATTGTTGTGCCAATTAGTTGTATTTTTATTCAGAATAAGTGTCACAAATTAAAAACAAATTTGTCTATAAAGTAGAAACGTTTTATTGAAAGCTAACCAACCACATATAAACCAACTTTTAGAACGCTGTAAAAAAGGCGATAAAAAAGCGCAATTAGAAATTTATAAAAGCTATTGTAAAGCCATGTACAATGTGGCGTTTAGAATTGTGAAAGACGAGTTTGAGGCTGAAGATATGATGCAAGAAGCGTTTTTAGCCGTATTTACAAAGTTGGCAATGTACAAAGGCGAAGTAGCTTTTGGAGCGTGGTTAAAACGAATTGTAATTAACAAATGCTTAACGCAATTAAAGAAAAACAAACGATATGAAGCTGTAAAATTAGCGCTTGTTCAAAATATTGATGAAGTAGAAGAACAAGTTGATTATACAGGAATACAGCCACAAAAAGTGTTGGAAGTTTTACAAGGATTAAAAGAAAATTATCGCGTAATACTTACCTTAAATTTAATTGAAGGATATGATTACGAAGAAATAGCTCAAATATTAGAAATTACGAACGAAAATGTACGTACAACCATGTCTAGAGCAAAGAAAAAATTAAAACAACAGCTGATGTTGTCAGTAAATAAAAGAAACATGTATGGAAGATAAATTGCAACAATTTTTTTTAGAAAATACTTTTGATTTTCATGAACCACATTCGGGGCATTTAGAACGATTTGAACGAAAATTGCATCAAAAGTCAGTACAAAAAAAATCTTGGAAATGGCTATCGATAGCTGCATCTGTACTATTATTAGTTGGTTTTTGGTTGGGAAATAATCATCAAAAAGAAACGATAGATTTAGCAAGTGTATCGCCCAAAATGGCAGAAACACAAAATTATTTTACAAGTACCATAACACAAGAAATTAAAGAAGTAGAAAAATACAGAAGTTTAGCGACCGAAAAAGTAATTGAACAAGCTCTAGATCAACTAGAGGATTTAGAAGATAATTACAAACGTTTAGTGGCAGATTTAACCAAAAATGGTTACGAAAAAAGATTGATACATGCCATGATTAATAACTACCAAGAACGATTGTTGGTGTTAGAAACTGTATTAGAACAAATAGAAATTATTAAAAACCCTAAAGAATCAGAAAATGAAAAAATATACTTATAAAATAGCCTTCTTGTTATTTTTAATTCCGTTGTTAATTTTTGCGAACAATGATAAAAAGAAGCACGAAAAATCGAAAACTATTCATAAAAATTATGCTGTAAATACCGATGCCACTGTTGAAATTGATAATAAATACGGAAACATAAACATTACAACTTGGAATAAAAATCGTGTAGAAATCGAAGTAAAAATTACCGTAAAAGGCACTGATTTAGATGCTGTTGAAGATAAACTTAATCAAATTGATGTCGTTTTTCATACAACCGCTAGTTTGGTAGAGGCAAAAACTGTTTTTGAAAAAGTAAAACATAGTTGGAACTGGTTTAAAAGAGGGAGTAATACTAGTTTTAAAATTAATTACTATATAAAAATGCCCGAAACAAATCAGGTAGATTTAGAGAATGATTATGGTGCAATTAGTTTAAATAAATTAAAAGGAAAAGCTTCTATTAAGTGCGGTTATGGGAAGATTTCTATTGGAGAGTTATTGAATGAAATCAATTATATCGATTTAGAATATTGCTCGAGTTCTTCTATTTCGTACATAAATAACGGTAAAATATCGATTGATTATTCTAAATTAACAATAGACAAATCAAAAAAAATAAGAGTAAACGCAGATTATTCTAACGTAAATATTGACGAAACCCAAGACATTCATTTTAATGCAGATTATGGGAGTTTTAGAATAAATAAAGCTAATAATATTAAAGGAAATGGCGATTATACAAGTATGAGATTTGGCACAATATACAACAGTGTAGAAGTCGATACCGATTATGGTGGGATAAAAATTAAAGACTTGGTAAATGGGTTCGATTTTGTTGATATCAATGCAGAGTATGCAGGTGTAAAAATAGGTGTGGCACCAAATTGTAACTTTAATTTTGTGATAGATGTAAGTTACGCAAGTTTTAAATATGATAGCGATAAAGTAGATATGATAAAAAGTATTGTAAAATCTTTTAGAAAACATTACGAAGGTGTATATGGCACAAAACCATCAAACTCAACAATAACAATTAAATCAGGATACGGAGGCGTATCAATAAGAGAAAATTAGTAATCAATTTAAAAATAAAACAATGAAAAAAATAATTGTAACAAGTATTGTATTGCTCATAACAATTTCTGTAAATGCACAAAATTGGTGGGGAAAAAGAATAAGAGGTAACGGACACGTAGTTACCAAAACAAGAACAACATCAAACTATGATGCAATTAGTATTGGAGGTTCTTTTGATGTGGTTTTAGTAAAAGGAAAAGAAGGGAAAATTACCATAAAAGGAGAAGAAAACATTATTGATGTGATTGTTACCGAAGTAAGAGGAGGTGTTTTAAAAGTTAAATTCGAAAAAAACGTAAATATCCGTACTACAAAACGATTGTTAGTTACCATCCCTTTTCGAGATATTAACGCCATTTCTTTAGGAGGTTCGGGTAATTTAAAAAGCGATGATGTGATAAAAGGAACATATATAAAATTGAGTTTAGGAGGTTCAGGAAATATCTATGCAAAAGTTGATGTAACTGAGGTAAAAAGTTCAATTGGAGGATCAGGTAATATTAAATTGTCGGGTACAACAGATGAATTTACTTGTTCTATTGCAGGTTCTGGCAGTATAAAAGCCTATGATTTACATACCAATACGATACATGCTAAAATTGCGGGTTCTGGTAGTATAAGAACAACGGTTAAAAACAAAATTAAAGCAAAAGTTGTAGGCTCTGGAAGTATTTATTACAAAGGAAATCCTAAATATATTGATAGTAAATCGGTAGGTTCTGGTGATGTGATTGATCGGAACGATTAACACCTTTATGGTGGGTGTTAACAAAATTTGTTACAGCAAAATACAAATAAATACTAATATTGTTTAAATTGCGTTAAAATTAAAACGATTATATAGTATTGATGAAAACACTCCTAAAACACTCCTTATACTATGGCATCAGTTTCTTTTTCATATTGAGTTGTGCAAAAGTAAAAGGAATTGCTGATGATGTAGAAGTTAATGATTTTGTATGGAAAGGATTAAATGCTTATTACTTACATCAAGATGAAGTTGCCGATTTATCTGATAGAAAATTCAGTTCAGACCAACAATTAAACAGTTATTTACGTGGTTTTTCAGATCCAAACACCTTGTTTTCTTCATTGTTGCTTACAGGGGATACGAAATCTGTTTTAGTTGATGATTTTACTACTTTAGATAATATTCCGTTACGAACATCAGCAACAAACGGAATGGAATTCGGTATTATTGCAGAACCAAATGATCCTGATAAAGTTTTAGGATATGTTTCCTATATCTTACCAAATTCTGATGCGAGTACAAAAAACATAGCAAGAGGAGAGTTTTTTTATGCTGTTGACGGCACGCAATTAACTAGAACAAATTATGGTAATTTGTTGCTTACTGGCAATCCTACAATTACGTTAGCAATGGCAGATTTTAACGGAACAACTGTTACACCAAATGCCAAAATGGTTAATTTAGTTAAAAATAGTTATACACACCCTTCTATTTTCTTAGAAAAAACAATAACTGTTGGTGCAACCAATATTGGTTATTTGCTTTATAATAATGATTTTTCTACCAATTATATAGCCGATATAAACAACAGCTTTCTAAATTTTAAAAATCAAAATGTAACGGAGCTTATTTTAGATTTCAGATATAATATTGGTACAGGAAGTTATGTGAAAACAATTTCGCAATTAGCAGAAATGATTACACAGCAACCAACTACCGAAATCTTTTTAAAAGAAAAATGGAACACCAAAGCACAACCTTGGTTTGAAATGCATCAACCAGACTCTTTACTTACTAAATTTATGACCACGTTAAATGATGTTAACACTTCTATTAATAGTGTGAATATTACCGATGTTTATATCATTTTAAATGGTGTTAATTTTGCAGGTTCCTCTAGCTTAGAGCTATTAATAAATAGTTTAAAACCGTATATAAACGTACATGTTATTGGCAATCAAACAGCAGGAAACAATACAGGTTCTATCACTTTATACAATTCTGTTGATTTTGATTCTATTGGTAAAAGTAAAAATCATACCTATGCTTTGCAGCCAATTGTGTTAAGTTTTTACAATAAAGACGACCAAACGTATGAAAACGGAATTACACCCGAAATACAATTATGTCCGAATGAAGATATTTTAGATTTAGGTGTTTTAGGAGAAACAACAGATCCTATTTTAGATAGAATTTTAACGCTGATAACCACAGGAAACAGCGGCGTTAACCCACCTTGTAATCCAAATGATTTTGAGTTTATTTACAACTCAACCAATGCACAACGCCCAACAGATAGAGGCGTTTTTATCAAACAAGATTTACCTAATACTTTATAAAAATGAAAAAATATATCCACATTAAAATAATCGCATTATTTTTAGTATTGATGAGTGCGTCATGTACGAAAAGCGAACCCAATGCATCAGAAAATGATGAAATTAACTTATTTGTTTGGAGAGGTTTAAATACCTATTATTTATGGCAAAAAGAAGTGCCAGATTTAGCCGATTCTCGTTTCACTACCAAAGGGCAGATATATTCTTATTTCTCAAATTTTTCTCCTAAAGGAACTTTTGAAAGTTTATTGTATCAAAAAGGAACAGTAGATCGTTTTTCTTGGATTGTTGATGATTATGTTGCCCTAGAAAACTCTTTTCAAGGAGTAACTTTAAGTACAGGTATGGAGTTTGGTTTGGTGCGTTTTTTGGGCACACCATCCAATGTTTTTGGTTACGTGCGTTATGTAGTACCTAATTCTCCTGCAGCAACTGCTGGCGTTACAAGAGGAATGATTTTTAGCAAAGTAGATGGCACACAAATTACCGATAGTAATTTTAGAGATTTACTTTTTTCTAGTGCAACTAATTTTTCTATTGATTTGGCAAATTACAATGCGGGTAATCCTATAAGTAACGGTACAAGCTTAAATTTAACAAAAACACAGGTGCAAGAAAATCCTGTAGCAATTACAAAAGTATTAGATATTGATCCCACCACTAAAGTAGGATATTTACTGTACAACGGATTTGTTAGTAATTATGACAGTCAATTAAATGCTGCTTTTGCTACCTTACAAAGTGGTAATATTACCGATTTAATTATCGATTTACGTTATAATGGCGGTGGTTCTGTACAAACAGCTACGTATTTAGCGAGTATGATTACGGGGCAATTTGGCGGACAATTATTTTCTAAACAAGTTTGGAATGATAAAGTTGCAGCCGCAGTTTCGGCAGATAGATTTATCAATAATTTCCCTACACAAATTAGTGCAACAAACGAAGCTATAAACAGTTTGCAAATGCCTCGTGTGTATTTTATTGTTTCAAAAAACTCTGCTTCTGCATCAGAATTGGTGATTAACGGATTAAATGCATATATTGATGTAAAATTAGTAGGAAAAACTACCTACGGAAAACATGTAGGTTCGATTACTTTATATGATTCAGATGATTTTACACGCAACGGCGCCAATTTAAATTCGCATACTTGGGCAATGCAACCTATTGTTTTAGAAATTAAAAATAAAAATGATCAAAATGCTCCTCAAGGTTTTACGCCAGAAATAGACATTGCAGAAGATTATGGAAATATGGGCGTTTTAGGAGAATTATCTGATCCTCTTTTAGCAAGAACAATTACTTATATCACCACAGGGGCAAGATTTTCTTCTTCTAAAACACAAGAATTAGAAGAAATAAGTAATTCTAAAATTGTATTACCAACTAGTAATAATATGTATGTAGATTTTGATAAAACTCCCAAAACCACAAAAAAAATGTTTCAGTAATTTTTTTGAAGAGTACAAACTCAATCCTCAATCAAATCTGCTCTAAACTCGCTCATAAACTCCGCATCTTTCCTTTTTGCGTGTTCAAATCCTTGTTTCCACCATTTTTTCATCGATTCTTTGTCAAAAATCAACGAATTTGTAGTTAAAACCGTGGGTGTATAATATAAGTTTAGTTTTACGTCTTTGTGTTTTGCTGCGAGTTTACCAATAGTAATATTGTGTTTTTCTACATGATTTAGCATAAAATCAAACACATCCATTAACAAAGAAAACGGATTTTTAGCAGGTAATTTATTTAGCTGATTTACTTCGGTTTCTAAAATTATAACATCAATTTCTTTAGCACCTCTTTTAATGGCTTCTCTAATAGGAACAAGAGATCCAAAACCGCCATCGCCATATTGACAATGGTTTTTTTCTAACAAACTCATAAACGGAATGTAATTGCAAGAACCCCAAATCCAATCGCAAAAATCTTCGTATTCAAAATCTTTAATCGACTTATATTCTACTTGACTCGCCGTTAAATTAGAAACCGTTACTACCACATCTTTATGAGTTTTTCTAATGCGATGGTACATCTCTTCGGTAATTCGGTTTCTAATTAATTTTCGTAAATTTTTACTTTCGCCAAAAGTTTTTCGTCCATTTAAAAAGTTCCAAAACGTATTTCTATGTCGTATTGACACTACTTTTACGCCATCAACTTTTTTAATTTTAAACGGACTGTTACTAAAAATAGTTTTCTGATTTACAGAAGTATAAATGTCATGTAAATCATCTAATTCGCCCAAAGCCAAATGAGAAACCAATAAGCTACCTGTAGAAGTTCCGATAAAAAGATCATAATCTTTTCCTTTTTCTTGCATCAAATATTGCGCAACTCCTCCTGCAAAAGCTCCTTTGCTTCCTCCTCCAGAAATTACAATTGCTTTTTTCATGTTTTTATCGATGATTTATGTATTTTTAGTCGCACAAATTTAATCATAAATGAAGAAACTATCACGCATATTAATAGTCGGATTATTTTTTATTTCTTGCAAAAAAGAATATCAACCAAGAAATATTGAATCTGTTAGCATTCAAGAATTTAAAATGGATAGTACCAGTATTCGTGCCATTCATGTCATCAGCAAAAGCGAAGTTTATTTTGCAGGTTCTCGTGGCGATATTGGTTTTACCAAAGATGGAGGTAATTCTTGGACTACCGAATACATTCATTATCAAGATACTATTTCGCCTCCATTTAGGAGTATTGCTAGTAACGGAACAGCAATTTTTGCCTTGAGTATTGTAAATCCTGCTTTATTATATAAAATTACGGATGATAAAAACGAATTGGTCTATAAAGAAGCACATAAAAAAGTGTTTTATGATACAATGAAGTTTTTTTCTGACGGTAAAAACGGAATAGCAGTAGGTGATCCAACAGAAGATTGTTTGTCTATAATTACAACTTCGGATGGAGGAATTACTTGGACAAAAATACCTTGTGCTAATTTGCCAAAAGTTGCAGATGGTGAAGCCTTTTTTGCAGCGAGTAATACCAATATTGCTATTGTAAATAATACCGTTTGGTTGGCAACAGGTGGAAAAAAATCGAGAATTTTTAAATCGACCGACAAAGGAAAAACATGGAAAGTATTCAATACACCAATCATTCAAGGCGATGGCGCACAAGGTATCTATTCTATAGATTTTTATGATAAAAATAGCGGAATTATCATTGGTGGTGATTATGTAAAACCCAAAGAAAATACCAATAACAAAGCCATTACAAATGATGGTGGTAAAACTTGGACGATTGTTGCAAATAATAAAAACCCCAATTATAAAAGTTGTGTACAATATGTGCCAAATACCAACGGAAAGGAAATTTTTGCAGTAGGAAAAACAGGCATTTCTTTTTCTAATGACGGCGGAAAAACTTGGAAAGATGTGAGTAACGATTCTTATTTTTCTATTCAGTTTGTAGATAAAAATACGGCTTGGTTAAGCGGGCATCATAAAATGGGTAAATTAATTTTAGAGTAATGAAAAACAAGTATCTTCTGCTATTATTTATCTTCTTTTTCCTGCTATCTTGTGGTAAAAAAACCGATTTACAAAAAGTTTATGAATGTGAATCACCTTCATTTTCTAATTTAGAAGATGTAACCGATGTTAAAAATTTATTTTCGATAGCAATTCCAAAAAACTGGAAAACCAATTTGTATTTTGATGCTTTACAAACTTCAATTTACAGTGCAGATACAACCAAGCAACTTACAGAAACTACCTTAATTGATGTCACCTTAATTTACAAATCAGTAGATTTTACTACTGATTTTAAAGAAAAACTTCGCTTAAAAGACGAAATGTATCAATTAAAACAAACCGTTTCAAAAGAGTTAAAAGTGATACAAAAACCTTCTTATATGCTTGTTGCTAAAGGAATAAAACAAGGGTTTTCGTATCAAAAAAGTAGTATTTACATACAAATTAATGATGCTAATTTTTTACTAGCCAAAGTAGAAGTTTATGGCGATTCACTCATAGAACAACGTTTTTGTAAAGCCTATAAATTAATTGACAAAATTCAATTAAAATAGTATCAAAATTTTTACTTTTGATACACTAAAATTATCATAAAATGAACACAGAACATATCATCAATAGATTTATTTCTTACGCCAAGGTTTATACCGAATCTGACCCGAACAATCCTGATTTTCCGAGTACAGAACGTCAATGGGATTTAGCAAAAATGCTCGAAAAAGAACTCAAAGAAATGGGTTTAAAAGAAGTTACTTTAGACGATAATTGCTACATTATGGCAACCCTACCAAGTAATTTAGATTATGATGTACCTACAGTTGGTTTTATTGCGCATATTGATACAAGTCCTGATTTTACTGGAAAAAACGTAAAACCTCAACTTCATAGAAATTATGATGGTGGCGATATTTTACTCAATGAAAAAGAAAACATTGTATTATCGCCAAATTATTTTGATGATTTATTACAATACAAAGGGCAAACCATTATTACAACAGATGGTACAACGCTTTTAGGAGCTGATGATAAAGCAGGAATTACCGAAATAGTATCGGCAATGGAATATTTAATTGCACATCCAGAAATTAAACATGGTAAAATTAGAATCGGTTTTACGCCTGATGAAGAAGTGGGCAAAGGGGCTCATTTATTTGATGTAGAAAAATTTGGTGCAGATTGGGCATATACAATGGACGGAAGTCAAGTTGGCGAGTTAGAATATGAAAATTTTAATGCTGCTGGAGCAAAAATAACCATCAACGGTAAAATAGTGCATCCTGGTTATGCCAAAGGAAAAATGATTAACTCGATGTTAATTGCCAATGAATTTGTCGCTGCTTTACCACAAAACGAAGTACCAGAAAAAACCTCTGGTTACGAAGGTTTTTTTCATTTGCATACTATGTCAGGTAAAGTAGAACAAACGGTTTTACAGTATATTATTAGAGATCACAATTTAGATTTGTTCAATCAACGTAAAGAATTGGTGCAAAAAACAGCAGACAATATCAATAAAAAATTAGGAAATAATTTGATTGAAGTTGAAATTAAAGATCAGTACTTTAATATGAAAGAAAAAGTAACTCCTGTTATGCACATTGTAGATATTGCTGAAGAAGTGATGAAAGATTTAGGAATTACACCTTTAATTAAACCAATTCGTGGCGGTACAGACGGTTCTCAATTATCTTACAAAGGATTGCCGTGTCCTAATATTTTTGCTGGCGGACATAATTTTCATGGTCGTTATGAGTATGTTCCTGCCGAAAGTATTGTGAAAGCTACCAAAGTTGTGGTAGGTATTGCAGAAAAAGTAGCTCAAAAATTTCAATAGTTTCTAATAATCATTTGATTTAAAAACAAAGCCTCCGAGTAAACTCAGAGGCTTCTTTAATATCATAACGTTATGATATTGGATATTAACAATTTAAAAAGTCCCTAAATTTTTTAAAAATTATATCCGATACAAAATTATTTCTAACTTTTATATCACACAAGGGGAAAAACACCCTTTTTTATACAGGAAAAACACCTTTTTACTGTAAATTAGGGTATTTGCCTTTTACATCTTTAAAATAATTGTAGAAATAATTAAAATCTTTTTCTTTATCATCAGATAAATGATAAGGAGCCGACAATGCCACTTGTTTTTTGCCAAAATCAAACGTAAAAAGCACCACAGGTACTTTCGCTCCTTTGGCAATATAATAGAATCCTGTTTTCCATTTGTTTACCTTTTTACGCGTTCCTTCTGGCGACATTGCCAATCGAAATTCTTTTTTGCTATTAAAAATATGTATAATTGCATCTACTAAATTATTGCTTTTACTTCTATCTACAGGTGTGCCGCCTAAAGCTCTAAAAAAGAAACCAAAAGGTGCTTTAAATAAAGAAGATTTACCAATGAAATTAATCTTTTCTTTAGTCATTAGTTTTACTAACATACCAATTACAAAATCCATTTTACTGGTATGAGGTACGCCAATTAAGACATATTTTTGGGTGTTTTTAGGAAAAGAACCTATTAATTTCCATCCTAAAATTTTTGTGAATATAAATTTTGCTAAAATTTTCATTGTCTGTTTTAAAAGCCTAAATTTAAGCACTTAATTTGAATCTGATGAATGAATTGACAATTTACTTGCTTATTACCTTTTTTGCTATTGCAATTGGCTTATTTATAGGGAGGTTGCTCTCTAAACTCTCTTTCGAAAAAGAGAAAGCAACCCTACAAGAGCGTAATTATTTACTTACTGAAACAAAAAAAAATGCTGAAAAAACTATTAACGAGTTACAAAACGAAGCAAAATCAATTCAATTAGAAAAAGAAAAACTGATTGCTGTAAACACACGTCAAGATGCCGATTTACAAAATTTACAGTTAAAACTGAATGAAAACAAACAGGAAGTAGAAAAATTACAAGAAAAATTTACCAAAGAATT
>CAMZMA010000293.1 GCA_947311815.1 uncultured Flavobacteriaceae bacterium | reverse complement strand
CATTCGTTTCTTTTAAAATTCGAAGTAAATATATTTCAATTTGTTTTTTAGAAAGAGTTGTTTTTAATTTTTTATTAATCCTATCGTAAACCTGTTCGGTATAGCAAATATTCTTTAAAATATTTTGTTTATAAGACATTTATATCTGATTTTCCTCCCGATTTTTGCATCAATTTCACTTCCTTTATCACCATTTTTTGCGAAACACTTTTACACATATCATAAATGGTTAAACACGTAGCAGTTACACCTGTTAAGGCTTCCATTTCTACACCTGTTTTTCCTTCAATAGACACGGTACACAACACTTCTACATCTTCATTATTTACAATATTAATATCAATATCTACACCATTAATTAACAACGGATGACACATCGGAATAATGTCTGAAGTTTTTTTAACCGCCATAATTCCTGCTACAATCGCTGTTTGAAAAACAGGTCCTTTTTTGGTAACTAATTCATCATTTGTAAAATGCAATATCACATCAGCTCCTAAAAACATGGTAGCTTTTGCAGTGGCTTTTCTTTGGGTAATATTCTTGTTACCAACATTAACCATTTTAGGTTGATTTTTTTTATTAAGGTGTGAAAAATTGCTCATGATTATCGGTATTTTATAGTATAAAAAATTTCGCCTTTTTTAAATTCATTCTTTCCTTGTGGTAGTTGAATAAATCCGTCGGTTCTAATTAAACTTGCCAAATCTCCTGAGCCATTTCCGTGTATAGGAGTTGCTAATAATTGTCCGTTTTTGTGGGTTAATTGCACTTGTAAAAAGTAGGTCAAATCGGGTTTAAAAACTACATCTTCAGTTAAAATGGCGGTTGTCTTTTTTTGCTCTATTCCTACGGATGCAAAATACCACGGGTAAAAATACACCAAACAATTTACATAGGTAGAAATCGGATTTCCTGGAAAAGCGAACACCGTACATTGGTTTTTTTTACGCTTAGAAACATCCTGTTCATTCAATCTTAAAGAAGCTAGGTTTCCGTACCAAAAAGGTTTCCCTGGTCTTTGTGCTACTCGATGAAATTGTTTTTCTACATCCAATTCATCTAATACTTCGGGTAAAAAATCGTATTTTCCTTTGCTTACAGCTCCACTAAACAGCAACACATCAAAATCGGTTAAAAACTGTTTAATTTTCTCTTTTAAAACAGCTTTATCATCGGTAATATGTGCTGTTTGTGCATTGATTTTTAAATCTTGTAATAAAGAAACTAACGAAAACACATTGCTTCGTCTTATTTGATAGTCTAACGGTGTTTCTGTAACTTTCACCAATTCATCACCTGTAGAAATAATCATTACTTTGGGTTGTTTGGCTACTTTTACGGTAGATTTTCCTACGGTTGCCAATACACCAATTTCTGCGGTAGAAATTAAGGTGTTTTTAGTAATTAACACTTCGCCAATTGTACGGTCTTTTCCTTGATGATGAATATTTTGACGCTCTTTAATAGCATCAATCGTAACGGTTGCAATTCCGTTTTTTATACTTACATCTTCGTATCTAATAACTGCGGATGCGTTTTTAGGCAACACAGCACCTGTCATCACTTCTAAACAATTTTGTGTGTTTTGTAGTGTTTTTTGTTCGCTTCCTGCAGGCTGAACACCTTCAATGATAAAGCTTCTTCGTCCGTTTGTAAATTCGTTATAATCTACACAAATTCCGTCCATAGAAACTCGGTTAAAAGGCGGGAAATCTCTATCAGCAACAATCTCTTCTTTTAAAACACGACCGACACTTTTTAAAAACGGAATTTCTTCTACCCCAAAATTTTGAGTATTTTTTAAAATATGTGCTAAGGCGTTTTCTACGGTAATCATTCTTGTTTGTTTCTGGTGACTGAGCGCAGTCGAAGTCACAATTGTTCTTTGTTTGTTAAAAAATCTGTTTTTATAAAAACGATAATTGCCCTTGTTACTTCGACTACGCTCAGCAACCAAATTTTAACTCGTTTCGATCAGTGATTAGTAATTAGTAATTAATGACAAAAGCAAAATTTATCTTCCAGAAGGTTTTATCCTCCAATAGTACTCATACTTTCAGAAACATCTCCTTTTTTTCTGTTAGCTTCGGCTACAAATCCATTTTTTGGTTTTTCTTTTACCAACGATAAAAATACGTTTTTTAAATCATCATTGCTAGCTCCGTTTCGTAAAAAATCTCGCAAATTAAACACGCCATCATCAAATAAACAATTTTTAAACATCCCTGTTGATGTAATTCGAATTCGATTACAATCGCCACAAATGGTTCTGGTAAATGCAGGTATAATTCCTACTGTTCCTTGATGTTTATCAATAGAAAAATTACGAGACGTAGATGATTTTTCTGAAACAATTGGTGTTACCTTAAATTTGGTTTTTATCTCTGCTAAAATCCGCTTGTAATTCCAAATTTCGGTCATTTCTCGCTGCCCTTTTCCGTTAAAAGGCATCTCTTCTATAAACCGAACCGCCATGTTTTTATCTTGGGTTAGTGCTACAAAATCGGTGATTTCATCGGTATTGATACCTGATTGAATTACCATGTTTAGCTTTAAATTTAAGGTGCTTTTTTCTAACCTTTCTAATGTTTTATACACCTCATCAAACACCTTTCTTCGGGTAATTTGATTGAATTTTTCAGCCTGTAAACTATCAATACTTAAATTGATGTTTTTTACTTTTTGTAACTGTTCTAAATCTGAAATATGATTCGCAATTAACGCACCATTTGTGGTGATATTAATGTCGTCTAACAAATCATTAAATGACAACATTTTTAAGAAACTCATAAAATCTTTCCGCACAAAAGGTTCGCCACCCGTTAAACGTACTTTGTTAACGCCCAATTCGGTAAGTACTCTAATAATGCGGTACATTTCTTTGTAAGTGAGTAGCTCTTTACGATCTACAATATCAATTCCATGAGCAGGCATACAGTATTGACAACGCAGGTTGCAGCGATCTGTAACCGCTAACCGAACGTAGGAAATTTGTCTTCCAAAAGCGTCAATCAATTTGCTCATATATGTGTTATTTTGGCAATCTTTTTTCTAACAAACCGAATAAGAAAGCACCTAAAACAGCCCCTAATAATACGATTAAAATCGGAAAAACTTGATGTCCAATCAATACAAAAATAGGTCCAGGACAAGAACCTGCCAACGCCCAACCCAATCCGAAAATTGTACCGCCAACCAAAGTTCTAACAGTTCCTTTCTTTTTTTCTTTGACCGTTATTTGCTCTCCCCAATAATTTTTTATCGTTCCTTTTTTAAACAATTGCATAAAAACCATCGAAATTAGTACAGCAGAACCTATAATACCGTACATATGAAACGATTGAAATTTAAACATTTCGTAAATTCTATACCAAGAAACTACTTCAGATTTGCTTAAGATAATTCCGAATAATACACCAATAATCAAAAATTTGATATTTTTCATCGTTTAAAAAATTAAAGGAAATAAAATCCAAGTCATTACTAATCCGCCAATAAAAAATCCGATAACCGCCAGTAAAGAAGGTAATTGTAAGCTGCTTAACCCTGTAATTGCATGACCAGAAGTACAGCCTCCTGCGTATCTTGAGCCAAAACCGATTAGCATTCCTGCTCCTATTAATATTAAAAATCCTTTGAGAGAAAAAAGTGCTTCGGTACTAAAAATTTCTGGCGGAATAAAAGAAGTCGCTGTATTAGAAAAGCCTAAATCCGTTAAATCTTGTACGGTTTGAGGGTTTAAATCTATCGGATGATTTCCTTGTAAAAAATAGGAAGATATGACTCCGCCAATAATAATTCCTGCCACAAAAAGCAAGCTCCATGATTTTGTTTTAAGGTCGGTTTTAAAATAATCAGACACTTTTCCTGCTCCAGAAATGGTACAAAAAGTTTCTAAATTAGACGAAACGCCAAAATTTCTGCCAAAATAAAACATCAATAAAAGAATGATGGCTATTAATGGACCCGCAATGTACCAAGCCCAAGGTTGTGTTAGTAATTCCATTTTTAGTTGTTTGTTAGTTTATTTTTTACAAATGTCATTATTATATCGGTTGCTCCAACATTTTTTTTAATAAAATTTTTGTTGATGTTACCTGTTTGATTTCTAAATGAAATGTCGTTTTTTAATTTGCTAAAAACCGTTGTAAATTGATGTTGGTTATTTACAGAAATACATCCTTTTTCAGTTACCAAAGTAACCACTTCTTTAAATT
>CAMZMA010000292.1 GCA_947311815.1 uncultured Flavobacteriaceae bacterium | reverse complement strand
TTCTTAATTTTAGAAACCTCACAGGTTTTCCTCCCTCGGCGGATAAATAAAACCTGTGAGGTCTGATACTAAGAATTTGATTTTCATAAATCTACATGTATTAAAGTGTTTTTTGTCATATACTAAGATAGATTTTTTATCTTTGAAAAAAAATACACAATGGAAATAGCAATTATAGCACATGATGGTAAAAAAGCAGAAATGGTGCAGTTTTTAAATGAACACAAAGCCATTTTACATCAAAAAAATATCACACTTATTTCTACAGGAACTACAGGAACAAAAGCCGAAAAAGCAGGTTTTGAGGTCATGAAATTTTTATCAGGTCCTTATGGAGGTGATGCACAAATTGCAAGTAGAGTGGCAGAAGGAAATTGTAATATGGTGTTATTTTTTAGAGATCCGTTAGAAAAACATCCGCATGAACCAGATATTTCTATGCTAATGCGTTTGTGCGATGTACATAACGTACCGTTAGCTACTAATCCTGCGACAGCAGAATTGTTAATGAAAGCTATTTAACAGCAATCATACTTATTTCTACATTCACAAATTTTGGCAAGTTGGCAACTTCAACGGTTTCTCTTGCAGGTGCAGTTTCGTCGTTAAAATAACTTCCATATACGTTGTTAATGGCAGAAAACTGATGCATATCTGCAATAAAAATAGACGTTTTTATAACATTTTCAAAAGTCATATCCGCAGCTGCTAATACTTCTTTTAGGTTTCTCATTACTTGGGTTGTTTCTGCTTCAATAGTATCTAATACTAATTTTCCTGATTCAGGGTTTATCGCAATTTGCCCCGAAGTATAAAGCGTATTATTAGTTAAAATAGCTTGACTGTATGCGCCAATTGGCTCAGGAGCTTTTGTTGTGTGTATAATGGTTTTCATAAAAAAACAGTTAATTTAAGTTTCTATCTGGTGGTTTGCGTTTGTCCCATTTTAAGTCTTTAAAAACGGATGCTTTTACGCCAATAAAAAATGAGTAATATTTACGAATTCCAAAAGGAGTCCAGTTAAAGTTAAATTGCCAGCTATCTAAATCTCTAGAAAAATTTAAACGTGTAAAGGAAATTGCACCTTTTATAATATCGTACCCAGAGTTAAAGCCTATTTTCCATTTTGGTGATAATTCAAAATTACCGTTAAACATTAAAGTATGAATACCAATTTCTCCTTTTGTGATACCATTATTAGTGTAGTTTGCAGAATATGCCACATTTAATGTCCATGGTACATTTGCTTGGTAAAGTTTTGTTTCTTTTGTATTATTTTTATTACCAACAGATGTTTGAGCAAATTGATTGGTAGGGTTTGTTTGTGCACCAATAATATCGGGTGTTTCTACTTGAGATTTTGAATTAGTATTGTTGTTATTAGCTGTTTTTCCTGCCTCTTTATCTTCAAAATCTCTACTAGAAATAGAAAAATTGGCGGTTAAACTAGCATTGGTAAGTCTTAAAAAATTAGGAACAAATTTATTTATTCTAACTCCGTCACTGTTTACCTGATAAGGATCAAAAGTAGCATTTAAGTTTAAAGAAAGTTTGTCTTTAAATAACCGAGTACCTGCATTCATACCAACCGTTGACCAGCGTAAACTGTCTGCTGTAAAATTATACGAAGCACTAATGTTTAGGTTATTTAAAAGGGTAATTTTTTTATCTTCTTCATCGCTGTCTGGGTCTTTTGGAGCAACTTTTGCTTCTAACACATTGTTTAAAGAAATTCCGATTGAATTTGAAACACCAGCTCCAGGTTTTCCGTAAATACCCGTATCAAAAGGAGAATAAATTTCAATATCGGTTGGGTCTGCTGATGCTTGTACTTGTTTGTTGTATTTTTTTGCAAAATCGGGTCTATATCCGTAGGAAATAGAAGGTCTAAATGTGTGTCTTATCGACTTTAATCTTCCTTTTTTAAAGTTAAATGTACCGTACACATTGGTAGATAAATTTACGCTAGAGTTGTATTCTCTATAAGATTTGAAACCTTTTATGGTATCAGAAACAGCGCCACCCAAAGAATCGTCTGAGTTAATTAAATTTGGGTCGTACGTTTTGTTTAAGTAATCGAAATACCAAACTTCTTTATAAGAAACACTCGGCGAAAGTGTAAAATATTTAAAGAGTTTTATGTTGGTATTTGTACCTGTTTTATGGGAGATACCAGATTGTGCTGTTCTAAACATTTCGGGTTTAAAAAACAAACTATCGGTAGTACTAATTCTGTATTCTCCTTGCATGGTATAGCTAAATCCCATTTTTTGAATCGGATTTTTCTTTACACCTCCTTTACCTGCAAACGGATAAATTCTATCCATATTAAGTGTTAAAGAAGGCAAGGTCATATTAATAACTTGCGTGTTGGTGTTTTGAGAATGCGTCATGGTTGCATTCATATTAAACGGCGTATCTACAAATTTTTTGTAATAAGAAACAGAAGAACTTAATGTATTTGTTTGAAACTGAGAGGTGTTTACTTCATTTAAAGATTCTCGGTAATATTTACTGCTTCCTAAGTTTACAGAGGCAGAAAAACGAGAATTCGGACTCGATTTGGTGTCTTGCGCATGCGACCATCTAATGTTAAAGTTTGTGGCTTTGTTATAATCATCAAACCCTTTAATACTGTTGATGATGTTTTCGTACCTTAAACTAAAATTACCAGAAAATTTATAACGTTTTTTGTAATAAGAATCGGTTCTTAATCCCCAGCTTCCGTTGGTGTAAACATCGCCAGTTATGGCCAAATCAACATAATCGTTAATCGCAAAATAATATCCGCCATTTTGTAAAAAGAAACCTTGGTTGTTATTTTCTCCGTACGAAGGAATTAACACTCCAGAAGTACTTGTTTCGGTCATCGGAAAATAGGCAAAAGGTAGTCCGATAGGCAAAGGCACATCAGCAATATACAATTGACTTAGACCCACAATAATTTTTTTACCTGGAACTAATTTTGCTTTATTGGTAGCAATATAATAATCGGGTCTATCTTTTTGAGAGGTGGTAAATCTCATTTTTCTGATATAAACGGTAGAGTCGTTTACTCGTTTTGTTTTATCGCCATAACTAATAATTGCGCCTTGTATCGTTTTTAAATTGTAGATTAAAGCTCGTTTGGTTTTAAAATTATAGAGCATAGAATCTTGTTCTGTCTCTTGGTTACCTTGTTTAAAAACAGGTCTTTGTTGGTACCCTAAACTGTCTTTTATGCCTTTAGCAAACAGGGTGTTTTTCTTATAATCTATAATAATTATTCCTGCTTTTAAATCGATATCTGTATAAACTACATGTGCTTTGTTATAAAGAGTAACCGTTTTGTTTTTAGCATTTTGTATAGAGTAATCTTTGGCGTTGTGTGTAATAATACCATCAATAATTTCTTTGGGTTTGATGGAGTCTTTTACAAGCGTATCTTTTTTCTTTGTACCCAAACTGTCTTTAGAAAAGGCAATGTTTTTTTTATTTTTTAAAGAAAAAAGAGCGTCTTTTTTTGCTTTTATTGCGGTTTTTGGGTACTTTAGGGTTTTATCTTGTGCAAATGTATGATGAATACAGAGAAAACTTACTAATAAAAGAAGGTATGTTCGTTTTGTTTGCAATATATTAATACTATTTTTGTATAATGATAAATGTATGGCTCAATAATTGAAGTACCAAATTAAAGATGCCAAAATTAGTTAAAATTTATTGATGCAATTTAAAGAATCCCACAAATTTAATACCAGAATGAAAATTTTATCAATTTTTGTATTTATTTTTTCTTTTTTACTGATGATTCCATCATTGAATGCCCAAAAAAAACGATATGTTGTGGTGTTAGATGCAGGTCATGGAGGACATGATCCTGGGAAAGTTGGATATAAAAAGACGAAAGAAAAAGTAATTGCATTAAAAATTGTTTTACAGATTGGAAAAATATTACGTACTCAAAAAGATATAAAAGTTGTTTATACACGAAAGAAAGATGTTTTTGTAGATTTATGGGAACGAGGAAATATTGCTAATAATGCGCATGCAGATGTTTTTGTATCGGTACATTGTAATGCGCATAGTACACAAGCATCGGGTGCAGAAACATGGGTGTTAGGTTTGCATGCAAACCGAAGAAATTTTGAAGTAGCAAAACAAGAAAACTCGGTCATCCTTTTAGAAGATAATTATCATGAAAAATATAAGGGTTTTGACCCAAATTCGCCAGAATCAGTTATTGGACTTACTTTAATGCAAGAAGAAAATCTTGACAAAAGTTTGCTATTAGCAATTAGTGTACAAAAAACTTAGTAGCAAAATTAAAAAGAATAAATAGAGGCGTAAAACAAGCAGGTTTTGTGGTTTTATATCAAACCACAATGCCAAGTATTTTAATTGAAACAGGTTTTATTACGAATAAGGATGAAAGACGTTTTTTAAATTCATCAAAAGGGCAGCTACAAATGGCAACCCAAATAGCCAATGCTATTAAGAAATACATTTATCAATTAAAGTTAAATACAGTACATTTAAAAAAGGAAGTTAAATCAACAGAAAAATTAGCGTCTAAAGGTGTTGTTTTTAAAGTGCAAATAGCCTCAGGAAGTACTAAAATTGCTACAAAATCTTATAACTTTAAGGGCTTAAAAAATATTGAAAGAAAAAAATCGGGACGTTTTTATAAATACTATTACGGTGCCTCTTCTAACTTTACTAGCACAAAAAAAGCCTTATCTTTGGCTAAAAATAAAGGATTTACTACTGCTTTTATAGTTGCTTTTAAAAATGATAAAAAAATATCTGTTACAAAGGCGTTAAAATTAGAATAGACCTTTACATAAAACAAAAAATAGTAGTAATATTGTTCTAAAATAATTAATTAGTAAACATGTCAAAAGAGTTAAAAACAGGAATTTTTGCCGTTGTAGTTATTGCTTTTTTAATTTGGGGATATAGTTTTTTAAAAGGACACAATATTCTTGAAGGGAAAACAAGAAAATTTTATGTTGAATATAATAATGTACAAGGATTAAAAGAGTCTAGTGTTGTTACTATTAACGGTTTGGTTGTAGGTAAGGTTGTTAAAGTAGGCTTTAATCCGAACCCACAAAAAAAAGGAAAACTGTTAGTAGAAATTAGTTTAGAAAACGATTTTCAATTCTCTAAAACGAGTATTGCAAAAGTATATTCTTCAAGTATAATGGGCG
Organism: uncultured Flavobacteriaceae bacterium; assembly: GCA_947311815.1. GTDB lineage: Bacteria > Bacteroidota > Bacteroidia > Flavobacteriales > Flavobacteriaceae > Polaribacter. Next base: position 11,976 of record CAMZMA010000292.1, on the reverse strand, counting down.
GACAAAGTTTGTCAATCATTCCTTCTTTTGAAGGAAAAACAGCCGTTTCAGGAGATTATTTAATAGGAGAAATCGAATCAGATTTGTTTTCTACTGTTGGCGAGCGTTTAAATCCGTTACAAAAAAAGGTAGAAAATGTAGTTGTGACTACAGATTCTTTAATGAGGTCTTTAAATCAGGTAATTAACGTAAAAACCAGGACAAGTTTGCGGAAAACAATTGTGGGTTTAGAAACTACTATTTACAGATTAAATCATACCATTTCATCAGTAAATAAAATGTTAGATTCTAGTAGAGTAAATATTACCGCTTCGTTAGAAAATACGAGAAAAATCACCGAAAATTTCGCAAAAATTTCCGATACTTTAATGAATGCAAACCTTGGTTTAACCATAAAAAAAGTGCAAGTTACCTTAGATAATGTAAACTCATTATTGGCAGATTTAGATAATGGAAAAGGGACTTTAGGTAAATTAATGAAAGACGATAAAATGTATCAAAACCTTACCAATGCATCCAAAGAAATGGAAGAATTGTTAAGAGAAATGAAATTGAATCCAAAACGTTTTGTGCATTTTTCTCTCTTCGGAAAAAAAGCAAAACAATACAAACCAGCAGAAAAAAAATAAAACATAATTTTTTATAACAGTAAAAAATGAACTACCTACCAAACATAATTTTCGCCCTCATATTAGTAGCAGGAATTGGTTTTTTTGTGAAAAATATTCAAAAAATTATCAGAAATATCAAGCTAGGAAAAGATATTGATAGAACTGACAATAAATCAGAACGATGGAAAAACATGATAAAAATTGCTTTGGGGCAATCTAAAATGGTAAGAAGACCCTTGTCTGGGGTTATGCACATCATTGTTTACCTAGGTTTTATCATCATCAATATAGAAGTTTTAGAAATTATTATTGATGGTTTGTTAGGTACTCACAGAGTGTTTCAACCCATTATTGGTAATGCGTTATACGGTTTTTTAATCGCCACTTTTGAGGTGTTAGCAATTTTGGTTTTGTTTGCTGTAACCATTTTTTGGTTGCGTAGAAATATTGTAAGAATCAAGCGATTTTGGAACAAAGAAATGAACGGTTGGCCTAAAAATGACGGGAATTACATCTTGTATTTCGAAATGGTTTTGATGTCGTTATTTTTAATCATGAACGCCACCGATGTACATTTTCAAGAAGCAGGAATTGGCAATATTATCAGTCAGTTTGTAACCCCTTTATTTTCTTCTTTTTCTTCGGATGAGTTACATGTTATAGAAAAAGGAGCGTGGTGGATTCATATCATCGGAATTTTAATATTCTTAAATTATTTGTATTACTCAAAGCATTTGCACATTCTGTTAGCATTTCCAAATACATTTTATGCCAATTTAAAACCGAAAGGACAATTTAATAATTTAGCATCTGTAACCAAAGAAGTAAAATTGATGATGGATCCAGAATCAGATCCATACGCTGCACCACCAGAAGGAGCAGAAGATGAAGTGCCAGAAAAATTTGGAGCAAGTGATGTTGCCGATTTACATTGGGTACAATTAATGAATGCTTATACCTGTACAGAATGTGGTAGATGCACTTCTGCGTGTCCTGCAAACTTAACAGGAAAAGAATTATCGCCAAGAGCTATTATGATGAAAACACGTGATAGACTTGAAGAAGTTGGTAAAAATATCGATAAAAATAACGGTAAATTTGTAGATGATGGCAAGCAATTATTAAACGATTACATTACGCCAGAAGAATTATGGGCATGTACAAGTTGTAATGCCTGTGTAGAAGAATGTCCTGTAAATATTGATCCGTTATCAATTATAATTGATATGCGTAGGTATTTAGTGATGGAAGAATCGGCAGCACCACAAGAATTAAATATGATGATGACCAACATAGAAAATAACGGCGCACCATGGCAATACAGCCAACAAGATAGATTGAATTGGAAAGATGAGTAATTATCCCGTCTTCCGTCTTCTCAAAGGGAAGAAACTAAAATAAATGAAATGTCAATGGTAGTGAATTTACGAGGAACGAATAAACTAGAATCAATATAAAAAATAAAAAGCTAATAGTTTCTTTTCTTTGGTAAAGTTAGGATGAGCTTAAACAAATAAACAGTTTAACAATTAACCCATTTATATGAACGTACCCACAATGGCAGAAATGATAGCTCAAGGAAAACAACCAGAAGTGTTGTTTTGGGTAGGAGCTGCAGGAAGTTATGACGATAGAGCAAAAAAAATAACCCGCGCTTTTGTCAAAGTTTTACATCAAGCAAAGGTAGATTTTGCTGTGTTAGGCACAGAAGAATCATCAACAGGAGATGCAGCAAAAAGAGCAGGAAACGAATTTTTGTTTCAAATGCAAGCAATGATGAACATCGAAGTATTAAACGGATACGAAATAAAAACCATTGTTACTGCAGATCCGCATTCGTACAATACGTTAAAAAATGAATATCCCGAATTAGGAGGAAATTACACGGTGTATCATCATACGCAATTTATCAGCAAATTAATTGAAGAAGGAAGATTAACCGTAAACAACACGACTTTAAAAGGGAAACGAGTAACCTATCATGATCCTTGTTATTTAGGAAGAGCCAACGGAGTGTATGAAACTCCAAGAGCATTAATTAGACGTTTAGGAGTTGGTTTAACAGAAATGAAACGCAATAAAACCACTGCTTTATGCTGTGGAGCAGGAGGAGCACAAATGTTTAAAGATGCCGAAAAAGGCGATAAAGAAATAAATGTTTTACGTACCGAAGATGCTTTAGAAACCAAGCCACAAATTATTGCTACAGGTTGCCCCTATTGCAATACCATGATGACTGATGGTGTGAAATTTAAAGAAAAAGAGAGCCAAATTGAAGTAAAAGATATCGCAGAATTAATTGCAGAAGCGAATAAATTATAAATTTACATTGTCATTACGAGAAGGTACGATGAAGTAATCTGTATATAAAAAAGAAATTGCTTTATTTTTATTCTCAACGATATTTTTTAGATGTTAAAAAACTACCTTAAAGCCGCCCGTTTACGTACTTTACCACTTTCTGTTTCAGGAATTATTGTGGGAAGTTTTTTAGGAAATAATGAAGCCTTAACTTCAAATAGTTTAAAAATTTCAATTTTTGAATCCCCTATTTTTTGGTTAGCAATTTTAACCACCATCGGTTTTCAAGTGCTTTCTAATTTTGCTAATGATTATGGCGATGGCATCAAAGGCACAGATAAAAATAGAACAGGTGAACAACGTTTGGTCGCTTCAGGAATGATTAGTCCCAAACAAATGAAAATGGCAATGATAATTACGGCAATAAGTACATTAATAGTCGCTTTATTGTTGATTTACGTTTCTTTCGGAAAAGAAAATTTTTTATATTCAATACTCTTTTTTGTATTAGGCATTAGCTCAATTATAGCAGCCATTAAATATACCGTTGGTAATACTGCTTATGGATATAGCGGATTTGGAGATGTTTTTGTATTTCTATTCTTTGGGTTGTTAAGTGTGGTAGGAAGCTATTTTTTATATACAAAACAGCTTAATTTTACTATTTTCTTACCCGCTTTTTCAATCGGATTGTTAAGTACTGCTGTATTAAACTTAAACAATATGCGTGATCGCATAAATGATAAAAAAGCCAATAAAAATACGTTAGTGGTAAAAATGGGAGCACTAAAAGCAAAAAAATATCATTATTTTTTAATCAGTAGTTCGTTTGTTTTTTCGTTGCTATTTGTATGGTTAGACAACAAAACACCTTTTCAGTTTTTATTTTTGATAGCATACATTCCCTTAATAAAACACCTTATCTTTGTTGCAAAAACTACCGACGAAAAATTATTTGATAGCGAGTTAAAAAAAGTAGCACTCAGTACATTTTTATTTGCAATTCTTTTCGGATTCGGGCAAATTTTATAAAAAACTATGAAAGCAGTAAAAATAATTATGGGAATTATCATTGCCATAAGCGTGGTGTTTTTTGCCACAGGTTTGTTTGTAAAAGAAACCAAATACACTACAAAAATTACAATTTCTAAACCGTTAAAAGAGGTATTTAGCACTTTTAATAATCAGCAGAAATATAAAGAATGGATTCCTGAATTGGTTTCTTTAGCACCTCTCGAAGAAAAATTGGGTAAAATAGGAAGCACTTACTTAATGATTGTGAATAGTGGCGGACAAGAAATTAAAATGACGCAAAAAATAGTATCTTATGTAGAAAACACGAAAGTAGCCTATACATTTGATACCAAAGAAATGTTTAAAATTGACGAGTATCTTTTTACAGCAACAAACCAAGGAACTCAGATTTCTAAAACATTTTCTTTTCAAAGTAAATCGTATATTATGGGATGTGTTTTTCCGTATTTTAAAGGAAAATTACAAGAACAAGACCAAAAATATTTAGATAAATTTAAAATGATGATAGAAAATGATTTTGGCTTATAAATACTAAAAAAACATGATAAAAATCATATAAAACAAGTTGTTCCTGAGCTATTTTTGCCAAATTATGAATAAATATATTCTACCCTTTTTCTTTACTATATTGTATTTAACAGCTTTGTTTAGGCCTTTAGTTCCTATTGTTGAATACTATTGGGATTATGAATATATAGCTACCGTATTGTGTGAGAATAAAGACAAACCAGCGTTGAAGTGTAATGGAAAGTGTCATTTAAAAAAGGAAATAAAAAAACAACAAAACCCCACTGACAGCAAAGATAAACCTGTTTTAATTCAAGATATAGAGAAATATCAGGTAGCACAATTTTTTACTATAAAATGTTGCAATAAATTAATAGTATTAGATCAGCATTTTTTTAATATGTATGGCAATACGAAAGTTAAAAAGTACATTTCAAAAATATTTCACCCACCACAATATTCTTTTAACATAGCTTAAATAAATACAACTGTTTGTTGTGTGTTTTAACTATTTGTAATTTTAAATCAATACAATTTTATATAGAAGATAATTTTCTCATTTTAGAGAAGATGGTTTCTTGTACCGTTATTTTAAATCCTGATATTGATATACCTGATTCTGACCTGATAAACACGTTAAGCATATGTAAATCAATGCGTTGCGTCATTACGAAAGAAGAGTGATTGAACCTGCCTGTCGGTAGAAAGGGGAATCTGTCTTTAAGAATGAGATTGCCGTATTCGTGCCTCATCCGCAATGATAAATATATGATTACTAGTAAAAAGGTAGTGATTTTATATTGAATTTAGGTTGTATGATTGTTTTTGATTTATTATTCACCAACCGAATAATTTTTAAAAAAAGATAGAGAAGCTGTTCTTAGTAGTTAAGAATAGTAAAAAAAGCCTTTGTAAAATAAAAAAGGCATAGAAAAATTTATAAAAAAAAGACAATAATGTTAAAAAAAATATTAACCATGTTACTAATAGTTAGTAGCATGTTTGTAAGCGCTCAAAAAATTGTGAAAGGAAAGGTAGTAGATGCTACCACAAATGAAGCTTTAGTAGGAGCAACTATTATTATAAAAAACAGTAATAGAGGTACAGATACTAATAATTTAGGACAGTTTAAGATCAAAGTAAAAAAAACGGATAAAGTTTTAATTATTTCTTACCTAGGATATAAGTCTCAAGAGATTTTACTAACAAATTTCAAAGCTATTATAGCTTTAGAACAAAAAGCAGGGGTTTTAGAAAATATAGTAGTCAGTGCTTCTAGAACTAAGCAAAAAAGAGAAGATGTACCAGTAGCAATTAATACAATTACACCCAATGTAATTGCAGATGTAAGACCCAATACAATCGATGAAGTGTTAAATCAGGTACCAGGGGTTTTAATGGTTCCGTTAGGAGGCGAACAGCATATGATGGCAATTCGTCAACCAATTTCTACTAAAAGCGTTTTTTTGTATTTAGAAGATGGCATACCGATTAGACCTACAGGAGTATTTAATCATAACGCTTTATTAGAAATGAATATGGCAGCAGTACAAAACATAGAAGTAATTAGAGGACCTTATTCTTCTTTATATGGTAGTGAAGCAATTGGTGGTGCTATTAACTTTATCACAGCAACACCTACAGCCAAAGAAAAAGGAAGTGTTTCTGTAAGGATAAATGATATTGGTTATCGAAGAATTGATGCTAAATATTCTAATATTTTCGGAAAATTAGGTGTGTTATTTGCAGGATATAAATCGACTACTATTGATGGTTTTACAGATTATGGAGATAATAATAAAGCAGCCTTCACAGGTAAAATCACCTATCGTTTTTCTGATCAATTATTTTGGAGTAACTCACTTACCTATATTGATTATTATAGCGAAATGAGTGGAAGTATTGGAGAGGATAAATTCTTAATAAAAGATTTTTCATCAAATCATACTTTTACTTATAGAGATGCAAAGGCTTTTAGGTTTAACTCTACCTTAAAATATAAATGGAGTACTACACAAAATACATCTTTAACATTTATCAATAGAATTAACAGTATGGGGCAAAACCCAAGTTATAGAATTAGCAATCGTACAATACCTAATTCATATACCAATGGGCAAATAAATGACAATAGTTTTACTAGCTTCGGATGGGTTGCTCAACACAATATAAAGTACGATCGAGCGAAATTAAATGTAGGCGCAAGTATAGATTATAGTCCTAATACTTATGAAGCAGATAAAATTACCGTATTTAGAAATGCTGACGGTGTTTTTGAGAGCTATACAATGACAGGAGTAAAGTTGTCAGACTATAAAGTAAACTTGTTTAATGTCGGGATATATGCATCTGGAGAGTACGATTTATCATCATCTGTAAAAATAAACGCAGGAATTCGTTTAGACCAATTTAATTATGATTTTACCAATTATTTAGGAGCAGGAGCAGCAGATTATAAAGCACCCAATACTACAAATTCGTTTACTGCAGTTACTCCACGAATTGGTTTAATCTATAAAATAACCGATAAAAAAGGACTGTATGCAAACTTTAGTAATGGATTTATTCCTCCAAGTGTTGGTGAGTTGTATAGAAAATCAGATGTCCCTTTATTAGATCCAGCAACCTTTAATAATTATGAAATAGGGAATTGGTTACGTTTGTTTGAAAACAAATTATACCTAGAGTTAGGAGGCTATTACATGAAAGGTAAAAATGAAGTAGTTTCGGTAACCACTATTACAAACGGAGAAGAAATTAGAGAAAATAAAAATGTAGGAGAAACAGAGCACTACGGATTAGAGTACTTATTAAAAATAAAACCAATAGAAGAGTTGTCTCTTCGTTTCAGTGGTAGTTATTCAAAACATAAATATATAGATTTTGTAGTAAAAGTAAATGAAGGAGTAGAAACCGCATACAGTGGTAATGACATGCCAGGGGCACCAGGTTTAGTAGCCAACTCTGAACTTATTTATAAACCTAATTTTTTAAATAAAAAAGTGTCGTTTGGTATAGAGTGGCAACATATTGGAGGGTACTTTACAGATCAAAAAAATACGAAAACCTATGATGGGTACGATGTTTTTAATGGAAGAATAAGTTATAAAACAAAAGTATTTTATACATGGTTAAGAATAAATAATTTAGCAGATAAGTTATATTCACCAAGAGTATCTACAGCATATGGAAAAACATCCTATACTCCAGGAGCGCCAATGTCTTTTAATTTAGGATTAGAATTTAATATATTTTAAGATGAAATTTATAAAAAACACATTCATACTTGCCTTTATGGTAAGTATGAATGTTCTTACTCATGCACAAAAAACTATAGAAATTTCTCCTAACGGAAGTGGCCCTTTTTTGTTTAAAGATGTACAAAAAAATCTTCTTTTAAGTTGGACAGAGAAAATAGGAAAAAATACCTTTATTTTAAAGTATCTAGAGTTTGATGCAAAGGGTAGTAGAAAAGGAAAAATAAAAACGGTAATTCCTTCTAAAGGAATGCAATCGCATGCAGAAAGTATGCCCAAAGTAGCAAAAACAGCAAATGGATTTATTTATGCTATTTTTAGACTAAAAGCAAAAGTTCCTAAAAGTAGATTTGGAGGGCATATATACTACACAATATCTAAAGATAAAGGAAAAACATGGTCTAAAAAAAAGAAATTAGTAACAGAAAAAGGAGCTAAGAGTCAAAGTTTTTATGATGTAACATTACTACCAGATGGAGAATTAGGAATGAGTTGGTTAGATAGTAGGAAATTAGAAAAAAATAAAGACGGAAGTACTTTGTATTTTGCAAAAACACAAGGAGCAAAAGGATTTATAATTCAAAAACCATTAGCAGGCTCTACTTGTCAATGTTGTAGAACCGAGATTTATACAGATACTAAAAGTGTAATTCATATTGCTTTTAGAAATATTATTGAAGGTTCTGTTAGAGATATGTTTAAAGTATCATCTTCTAATAACGGAAAAACATTTACAGTACCGTTTAGAATTGCAATAGATAACTGGGTTATTAATGGATGTCCGCATACAGGCCCTAGTTTAGCTGATTCTGGTAAAGCATTGGCAGCTGTTTGGTTTACAGGAGCAGAAAATGGATACGGGATTTTCTTTAAAAAATTGGCAAACAAAATTTCTTTTTATGAAACAAAACAACTAATTACTTTATCAGGACGACATCCTCAGATGATTGCTTCAAAAAAAGGAAAATACAAGATTGTTTTTGAAGATGCGTATGAAATAGGTGATGAAGAATATAATCATATAATATTGTATGTAGTTGATGAGAAAGGAATGATAACAAAAGAGAAAGTCACCAAAGAAGGTACGGATAACGACCATGCTGTGGTTGCAGAAACAGGTAATGGCAAATTATTAATTGCTTGGGTTAGAACAGATGTAAAAACATTTATTACAAAAGTAGTTTATACAGTTTTAGATTGATAATCTTCATTTCAAATTGATTTTAAATCGTTTAAAAAGTAATTTTTAGACGATTTTTTTTGTTTCTTAGAAAAATAAATACTGTATTTTTGGTTTTTAAAGTGAATAAAATGACGGCAATCTACCATAAATACATCTTACATTTTAAGCAGCCAAGTGGTACATCTCGTGGCGTGTTAAAAACCAAAGAAACATGGTTTGTCATTATTTCTAATGGTAAAAAACAAGGAGTTGGTGAGTGCGGTTTGTTTAGAGGGTTAAGTATTGATGATAGACCTGATTACGAAGAAAAATTAGCTTGGGCATGTAACAATATTCACTTAGGATTGGTTTCGTTGTTATCGGAATTAATGGAATTTCCAAGCATACAATTCGGTTTAGAACAAGCATTTTTATCTCTACAAAATGATGATAAATTCATCTTGTTTCCATCAAAATTCACTCAAAATAACGCATCAATTCCTATAAATGGATTGGTTTGGATGGGAAGCAAAGAGTTTATGAAAAAACAAATCAGTCAAAAAATAGCTGCGGGTTTTACCTGTATTAAAATGAAAATAGGAGCAATCGATTTTGATACTGAGTTTGAATTGTTATCATCCGTCAGAAAAGAATTTTCATCTAAAGAAATAGAATTACGAGTAGATGCAAACGGTGCTTTTCATCCGAAGGAAGCCTTACAAAAACTACAAAAATTAGCAACGTTAGATATTCATTCTATTGAGCAACCAATAAAGCAACATCAAATAGATGAAATGGCAAGTTTATGTAAAAAAACGCCTTTGCCCATTGCTTTAGATGAAGAGTTAATTGGTATTTTTGACTATGAAAAGAAAGAAGAGTTGTTGCAAACCATACAACCACAATACATTATTTTAAAACCGAGTTTAATTGGCGGATTTAAAGGGACAAATGAGTGGATACAGTTAGCAGAGAAATATGATATTAAATGGTGGATAACTTCTGCGCTAGAAAGTAATATTGGGCTCAATGCTATTGCACAGTTTACGGCTGTTTTAGGGAATAATATGCCGCAGGGTTTAGGAACGGGTGGTTTATTTACCAACAATTTTGAAAGTCCGTTGCAAGTAAAAAGTGGTACATTGCAATACAATAAAAATCTAAATTGGAACTTTAATTTATAGACCTCACAGGTTTTTAAAACCTGTGAGGTCTGAAAAGATAATATATGAATTACATACAACAAGCCTACAAAGGCAAAAACGATTGGCCCTATTATTTTGGAGGTATTTTAGTCATTATATTCGGATGGCAAATACTGGGGGCAATTCCTTTATTGGTTACCGCTATAATGCATTCAAAAGACATGACCCATTTTATGAAAGCGGCAGCAGATGCTTTTGTAAAATTAGGAATTGATAAAAACCTCTACCTATTTTTAATGATTTTTACGTTTATGGTAGGTTTGTGGGCGTTGTATTTAACTATAAAATTTATTCATAAAAGAACTTTTAAAAGTTTAATAACTAGTAGGAAATCAATTGATTGGAGTCGATATTGGTTTGCCTTTTTTCTTTGGGGAGGTATTTCGGCAGTTGTAATTTATGCGGGAATTTTAATTTCACCAGAAAATTATGTATGGAATTTTAAACCCATTCCGTTTTTTACTTTGCTCGTTGTAGCTTTTTTATTTTTACCTTTTCAAACTAGTTTTGAAGAGTTGTTATTTAGAGGATATTTTATGCAAGGTCTAGGTGTTTTAGTAAAAAACAGATGGTTTCCGTTGTTAATTACTTCGGTAGCTTTTGGTTTGTTACATGGTGCAAATCCTGAAGTTGCTAAATTAGGCAATATTTCTATGGTGTTTTATATTGGCACAGGTTTGTTGTTTGGTATGGTCACTTTGTTAGATGAAGGTACAGAATTGTCAATGGGTTTGCATGCTTCAAATAATATAATTGCCGCTTTTTTTGTCACCACAAACTGGACTGTTTTTCAAACCGATGCGTTGTATATTGATACTTCAGAACCATCAGCAGGTTTTGAAATGTTTTTTCCTGTGTTGGTTTTGTATCCTTTATTACTATTTATTTTTAATAAAAAATACGGATGGAAAAATTGGCGAGAAAAATTAACAGGAAAGATAGAAAAAATATAATTTGAGAAAGAATCATTAAAATAACGTCATTGCACCTGTCATTGAGCGTAGTTGAAATGTGTTCATTGAGCGTAGTCGAAATGCGTTCATTGAGTGTAGCCGAAATAAACACTCAGAAAATCAAAAAATAAAATTAAGTTGTAAACAGATTACTTCGTCTTACGTTCTCGTAATGACGATTAAAAAAATAAATAAAATCCCTTCTCTCTGGGAAGGTTAGATTGAGAATGAAAAACATAGATTCATACACACACCTTAGAGGCGAATCACTTTTTGTAGATGATTTAATGTTACGTCAAGATGCCTTATTTGGCTTGGTATTCGACTCGCCAAAAGCACACGGAAAAATCAATAAAATTGATTATTCTGATGCTAAAAACCTAGAAGGCGTTGTAAAAATATTTACATATAAAGATATTTTGGGTGAAAATCAAATAGGCGGAATTATACCTGACGAACCACTTTGGGCAGAAGATGAAGTTCATTTTTGGGGACAACCTATCGCCTTTATTGTGGCAGAAACCGATGCGATTGCCAAAAAAGCAAGAGCACTTATCAAAATTGATATTGAAGAATTACCTGTAATTACTACAGCCAAAGAAGCCAAAGAAAAAGGAAGTTTTATCAACGCTCCACGTTCTTTTAATTTAGGAAACGCTAAAGAATCATTTAAAAGTTGCGAGTATGTTTTTGAAGGCGAAGTATTTTCTAACGGACAAGAACATTTGTATCTTGAAACCCAAGGATGCTATGTAGAACCAAAAGAAAATGGAAATATTAAAATAACTTCCTCTACACAAGGACCAACTTCGGTACAAAAAACTGCAGCAACAGTACTCGGAATTCCAATGCACAAAATTGAAGTTGATGTGATTCGTTTAGGCGGTGGTTTTGGCGGTAAAGAAGACCAAGCAACACCTTGGGCAGTTATGGCAGCAGTGGCAG
>CAMZMA010000291.1 GCA_947311815.1 uncultured Flavobacteriaceae bacterium | reverse complement strand
TTACACTTTATCGCCATAGGCGGAAGCGCAATGCATAACTTAGCAATTGCATTACAACAAAAAGGATACCAAATTACAGGAAGTGATGATACAATTCACAATCCGTCTAAATCTCGATTAGAAAAACACGGATTATTACCTGAAAAATTTGGGTGGTTTCCTGAGAAAATTAGCACAAAATTAGATGCAGTCATTTTAGGAATGCACGCCAAAGCAGACAACCTAGAATTGTTAAAAGCACAAGAATTGGGGGTAAAAATATATTCGTATCCTGAGTTTTTGTACGAGCAATCTAAAGATAAAACACGGGTTGTAATTGGAGGTTCGCGCGGAAAAACGACCATAACTTCTATGATTTTACACGTATTGCATTATCATGAAAAGGCAATAGATTATATGGTAGGCGCGCAACTAGAAGGATTTGAAACCATGGTGCATTTAACCGAAGAAAATGATTTTATCGTTTTAGAAGGTGATGAATATTTGAGTTCGCCGATTGATTTACGACCCAAATTTCATTTATACAAGCCTAATATTGCTTTGTTAAGCGGTATTGCGTGGGATCATATTAATGTGTTTCCTACGTTTGATAATTATGTTGAGCAATTTAGAATTTTTACCGATTCGCTTACCAACGGAGGGATTATGGTGTATAATGAAGAAGATCAAATCGTAAAAGAAGTAGTAATAGCATCAGAAAATAGCATTAAAAAATATCCGTATAAAATCCCAAAACATCATATTAAAAACGGAGTAACGTATTTAGAAACTTCAGAAGGAGAAGTGCCTTTAGAGATTTTTGGAAATCATAATTTGCAAAACTTAGCAGGTGCTAAATGGATTTGTCAACATATGGGAATTGATGAAGATGATTTTTATGAAGCCATTGTTAGTTTTTGAGGAGCAAGTAAACGTTTAGAAAAAATTGCAGAAAGTAGTAGTACCGTAATTTTCAAAGATTTTGCACATTCGCCTTCAAAAGTTGCCGCAACAACCAACGCAGTAAAAGACCAATATACAGACAGAACTGTGTTGGCATGTTTAGAATTGCATACCTATAGCAGTTTAAACGCCGATTTTTTAAAGCAATACAAAGGAGCGTTAGATGCCGCCGATAAAGCCGTAGTTTTTTATTCGCCACATGCGGTTGAAATTAAAAAATTAGAAAAAGTAACCGAAACTCAAATAGCCAATGCTTTTGAACATGATGATTTGATTATTTACACAAACCCAACAGCGTTTAAGGACTTTTTGTTTAGTCAAAATTTAGAAAACACAGCCGTTTTATTAATGAGTTCTGGTGATTATGGGGGGTTAGATTTTGAGGAGGTTAGTGGATTGGTTTAAAGAGGTTTTTAAGTTTAGTAATTATAAACTGCCTATTGTTTTTGTCGTAGAAAGATTTTATTACAATAGTTAGGCGAGATTTATACAAAAAGTAGATATCCCATTTTTTTCTGTTTTTGATTTCTTTATTTGGAAAATTAATATAGTTTATTTGAATTGTTAAAAATTTTTCAACATCTAAGTTGTTTTCGAATAAGATTGTTTTAGGATTGTTAAAAACGAATGCTGTACTGCCTAAAAAAGCATTAAATTCTTTAAAATAATAGTTAAATTTTTTGATTGTTTTTAAGGTGTCTATTTTTAAAGAATGAATATATAAGTCATAAGAATTTCTTAGGGAAATAGTCTTGTTTAATTGCCCTCTGTCATTCATTTGTTTATTAAAACAGGTCATTAAAAACTGATTTTCATCAGATAATGTACAAATCTTATTTTTGTTTTTTTTTATAGTTTTTTTTATCGTTGTATAGTTGAATTTTTTATGATAAGGATTATGTACCATTTTGTAGTGAACTTCTACAGATGCAGTTTTGTTTTTTTTTATAATTTTATCGTAATGACGATTTAAAAAAGTTCTATCAATACCTTCTTTAGGGGTTAAATACCCATCAATCTTCAAAATCTCAACCGTTTTTTTAAACTCTTCATCAGACACTAAAAAATCAATATCACCCACCATACGTTCGGCAATATCTTCGTAAAAGTCTTGTAATAAAAAAGCAGTTCCTTTTAAAAAAATAGGAGTAACATTATTGGCTAACAATAAGGTGTTAATTTCGTAGGCTTGTTCAATTATTTGCTGATTACGTTCTCGATTTAAATCGGTAATATGAACCATGTAATTAACTAACTCTTCAGGTAAATAATGTAAAAAATTAGCACGTTTTAAGTTGCAATACAAAGCAGGAAATACATATTGTGCGGTACTTACTTTTACAACGGCATCCCAATTTACTTGCCCGTTTTTTAATTCTTGTTCTACCTCTAATCGATTGTGTTCTTCATGTGTAATGGTTAAACATTTTCCGATAAAAAATAAGGTTTCTTTATAGGTCATCTGTAAAAATTTTATGCACCGTTGCAATCATTTTTTGATTATCTGAATACGTGAGTTGATAGCAGGGTAATTGAGTAAACCAATCTAAAAAAGTGCTTGTATTTTTAGGAATCGGAGACAACCAAGAGTCGGGAACTAATTGCTGTAAAGCACTTAGTTTATCAATTTTTTTGATGCTGAAATCGCTGTCTTTTTGATATTTGATAAATACCAACGCTTTACAGGGTAAATGTTGGGTGTAATCGCTGTTGTTTGGTGGTAAAAAACGTACAATTTTGTTTAGTTTTTTAAAATGATACTCGGCAGAATTTGTTAACTCAGGATATATTGGTAATAAGGTTTTTAAACTATTTCGTTTGATAGAAATAGCAGAAGGAAAGCTATATACTTCTTGTTTTTTTGCATCCATCGGTACAAAATCATCGGCTAAACAGGTAAATCCGTTGGCTTGCAATAAGGCTAAAGAAGTACTTTTTCCGTTACCAGAATCGCCTAAAAAAAGCATCGAATTTTTACCATTACTAATTGCTGATGCATGAAAAACTCCCAACCATTCTTTTTCTTTTTTTTGATGGATGTGTTGCACAATTTGCATCGAGAATTTTCCTTGAAAAAAATGGACTTCTTGTAAAGACCATGTATCAATTTCTGTATCATCTACAAAAAAACTAATGGCGTTATCATCTGCAAAAACCTGATAGTGATAATTAGCGGTTGTTATTTTTTTTATCTCTAAATGAGCAAATTTTGGATGTACTGAAGATGTTTCGTAATCGGTAGCAAAATCAATTTTAAAAATTAGTTGATTTATTTGATAATATTTAGTGGATTCAAACTTTTTA
>CAMZMA010000290.1 GCA_947311815.1 uncultured Flavobacteriaceae bacterium | reverse complement strand
TACAAAATATAAATGCAAATCTGAAAAAAGTTGGCGCAAGTATTAAAGATGTGGTAGATGTATCTTCTTTTTTAGTAAACATGAACGATTTTGCAGATTACAATCGTGCTTATGCAGAATTTTTTGAAAAAGAAACAGGACCAACAAGAACAACGGTTGCTGTACATCAATTGCCACACCCTGATTTGGTGGTTGAAATTAAAGTAACGGCGTATAAAAAACAGTCTTAGAAATTAATTAAGCATTTGCCAAAGTTTGTCTTTTAGCTCTTGTAAACCAACTTGAGCCATTGACGAAATAAACAAAAACGGTACACCTTTTGGCATTTCTTTGGTAATTTCTGCTTTGAGTTCATCATCTAACATATCTGATTTAGAAATTGCCAATAACCGATCTTTATCTAACAATTCTGGATTGTGTTTTTTTAATTCGTTCAATAAAATTTTATATTCTTTATTGATGTCATCACTATCCGCAGGAATTAAAAAAAGTAGTGTAGAGTTTCGTTCTATATGACGTAAAAAACGATGTCCTAAGCCTTTTCCTTCGGCAGCTCCTTCAATGATACCAGGAATGTCTGCCATGACAAAAGTTTGATGATTTCTATAATCTACAATACCTAAATTGGGTTTTAAGGTGGTAAAAGCGTAATCGGCAATTTTGGGTTTCGCTGCGGTTAATACCGATAAAAGTGTCGATTTTCCTGCATTCGGGAAACCTACCAAACCAACATCTGCTAATAACTTTAATTCTAACAAAAACCAATTTTCTTCTCCATCCATACCGGGTTGTGCATACCTTGGTGTTTGGTTAGTTGCCGATTTAAAGTGCCAGTTTCCTCTACCTCCTTTTCCGCCACGAAGTAAGGTTATTTCTTCTCCATCGGCAGTTACTTCAAACAAAATTTCATTGGTATCTGCATCTCTAACAATGGTACCTAATGGAACGGGAACGTAAATATCTTTACCATCACTACCTGTACTTCTACTTTTACTTCCATCGCCACCGTGTTCTCCTCTAAAATGTTTTTTAAATTTTAGATGAAATAAGGTCCACATATTTTTATCGCCTCTTAAAATAATATGACCGCCTCTACCGCCATCACCACCATCTGGACCTCCTTTGGTAATGTATTTTTCTCTATGCAAGTGCATAGAACCTCTACCTCCTTTACCAGAAGAAGCGTAAATTTTTATGTAATCGGTAAAATTTCCTTCAGTCATTTTTGATGTCTAATTGTAAAATTGTTCAGTAACTGAGCGTAGTCGAAGTTACCGTGTTATTATTTAGTAAAAATACTTAATTATCAAACATTATAATTGATCGAATACGTTGGCTAAACGTTCGGTGATATCTTCAATAGAACCTACGCCATTTACACCAAAATACTTGTTTTGTTGTGCGTAATAATCTTTTAAAACTGCTGTTTTGGTATTGTATTCGTTAAAACGATTTCTAATTTTACCTTCGTCAGTATCATCAGTTCTACCGCTTGTTTTTCCTCTTTCTAACAAACGTTCTACCAATAAATCTTCAGGAACTTCTAAAGCTACCATTCCGTTTATTTGTTCGCCTTTTTCAGCTAAAAATTCATCCAAAGCTTTTGCCTGAGAGTTTGTTCTAGGAAAACCGTCAAAAATAAATCCGTTAGCACCTTCATTTCTGTCAACTTCTGCTTTTAGCATGTTAATAGTTACTTCATCGGGCACTAAATTACCGTCATCCATAAAGGTTTTTGCTAATAAACCCAGTTCGGTTTTGTTTTTAATATTGTAACGAAACACATCTCCTGTAGAAATGTGTACCAGATTGTATTTTTCTTTTAATAAAGTAGCTTGCGTTCCTTTTCCTGCTCCTGGAGGACCAAATAGTACAATATTTTTCATTTTTGGTGGTGTTGTTAATTGGTATATTGATGGGTAGTTTCTTCCCAAATTGTTATAATCTAATCCGTAGCCTACAATAAATTTATCTTCGATAGATTGTCCGATATAATCTATATGCAACTCTTTTTTAAACACATCTGGTTTAAAAAATAAGGTAGCAATTTTTAGTTGTTTTAGGTTTTTATCTCTAAAGATATTGTAAATTTCTTGAAGCGTAGTTCCTGTATCAATAATATCTTCTAAAATGATAACAGTTCTTCCTGTTAAATCTTCGTTGATACCAACCAAATGTTTTACTTTTTCTGTTGATGTTGTGCCTTGATACGATGCTAATTTCACAAACGATACTTCGCAATCTCCTTCAAATTCTCGAATAAAGTCGGCAGCAAATAAAAAACATCCGTTTAAAATACCAATAAATAACGGAACTTCATCTTTTGGTAAATCGGCTTTCACTTGTTTTGCCAGTGATTTAACAATAGTAGTAATTTTATCTTTACTGATAAATGGGGTAAAGTATAAATCGTGTAATTTTATAATTTTCATAACGTTTATAAAAAATGAAAACCGTTTTGTAACTTCTGAAAAAAATATCAGCAGTTAAAAACGGTTTGTATCATCTTATAGTTTTTGTTTATTTTTTGTCTTCACTTTTTTTAGTAAAGTCGTACATAATTGGTGCGGCAACAAATAATGATGAATACGTACCTACTATAACTCCAATAATTAATGCGAACATAAATCCTTTAATAGAATCTCCTCCGAAGAAGAAAATTGACAACATTACTAATAAGGTTGTTAAAGATGTATTGATGGTTCTTCCTAATGTACTGCTCAATCCTTTATCAACCACGTCGCTATATTTCCATTTAGAATGGATTCCTGCAAACTCTCTAATTCTATCAAAAATAATTACCGTATCATTTATCGAATACCCTACTACGGTTAAGATAGCGGCAATAAAAGATTGTCCTATTTCCATATCAAAAGGCATTATTTTATAGGTTAAAGAGAAAATACCTAATACAATTAATACATCATGAAACAATGCAGCAACAGCACCAATACTAAAGGATACTTTTCTAAATCGTAATAAAATATATAAGAAAATAACCAATAAAGATCCTAAAACCGCCCAAAATGCCGATGTTTTAATATCGTCTGCAATGGTGGGTTCTACTTTAATGTTACTCATAATTCCGTTTGCATGATCTCCTTTTTCAAAACCAGGTTTAAAATCTTCATATGAAGTTGCACCTAAATAAGGTTTTAAACCTGTATATAATGCCTTTTCTACGACATCATCTACATTTTTACCTTCATCATCAATTTTAAAAACAGTGGTTATTTTTAGTTGATGATCCGATCCGTAGGTTTTAACTTCTGGCGATGTACCAAATACATCTTTTAAAGAAGCAGCCACTTTTGTAGCATCCATAGGTTGATCAAAACGAACAATATAAGAACGTCCTCCTTTAAAATCTACCCCTTGTTTTAAACCTTGAGTAAACATAGATCCGATTCCTACAGCAATAATAGTTCCTGAAATGATGTAGGCAATCTTACGTTTTTGCAAGAAACTTACTTTTAAATTTTGGAACCAGCTTTTGGTAATTGAGGTGTTAAAGGTTAATTTAGAATTTCTATTTACAGCTCCGTCAATTAATATACGAGTAATAAAAATAGCGGTAAATAACGATGTTGCAATACCAATCATTAAGGTTAATGCAAAACCTTTAATAGGTCCTGTACCAAATACGTATAAAATGATACCTGTTAATAAGGTGGTAATATTTGCATCAATAATAGCCGATAAAGCTCCTTTGATACTAAATCCTTCGCCTACTGCTTGTTTTAATCCTTTGCCTTTAAAGAGTTCTTCTTTAATTCTTTCAAAAATAATAACGTTTGCATCTACCGACATACCAATGGTTAAGATAATACCAGCAATACCAGGTAAGGTTAATACTGCATTAAAAGAGGCTAAAATACCGAAGATAAATAAGATGTTTACAATCAAAGAAATATCTGCATAAATACCTGCTTTTCCGTAATAGAAAATCATCCAAAGTAATACTAATAAAATAGCCAATGCAAATGAGTTGATACTTCTATCAATAGATTCTTGTCCTAAAGAAGGTCCTACAATTTCCGATTGAATAATTCTTGCCGCAGCTGGTAATTTACCTGCTTTTAATACGGTGGCAATATCTTCTGCTTCTTCAACAGTCATACTTCCGCCAGAAATAGAAGTGCTTCCGCCAGTAATTGGTGTATTAACAGAAGGTGCGGTATATACATAGTCATCTAAAACAACGGCAACAAATTTACCAACATTGTCGGTCGTCATTTTTGCCCATTTTTTTGTTCCGTAACTGTTCATTCTCATCGAAACTTCGGGCTTGTTCATTTGGCTATACACTTGCGATGCATCTACAATAACATCACCTTCAATAGTAGGTTTGTCGTTTCTGTTAGATTTAATAGCGTATAAATCGATGATTTTTGAATCGCCAACACCACTATTAGATTTATAATCCCACAAAAATTTCACAAATTTTAATTCGTTTGGCAATAAAGCTCTAACATCTTTTCTAGCTAATAATTTATTTACCATCGCAGTATCAACTACTTTAGCTTGTGCAACTAAAGAACTAGATTGTCCTTGATTTCGAGCTACATTAGGAAATAAATAAGTAAATAAGTTTTTTTGTTTTACAGCGGTAGAATCTTTGTTTTCTCCTAAAAGATTATCGATATCATCTTTTTTAGTAACGGTATCTTTTGCTACTTCAGGATTTTCTTTCTTTAAAATTTCAGCAATTTTATTATTCGCTGTAAAGAAAAATCCTTGTACTTCTGCGTTGGTAAACACTTCCCAAAATTGTAATTTAGCGGTACTCGTTAATAATTTTCTAACACGCTCAATGTCTTTTGCTCCTGGTAATTCAATTTGAATTCTACCAGAGTTTCCAATACGTTGTATGTTAGGTTGTGTAACACCAAATTTATCAATTCTACTTCTTAAAACCTCGAAAGCAGTTTTAATAGAGCTATCTATTTCTGCTTGTAAAATTGGTTTTACTTCATCATCAGTTTTGTTAAAATCTATTTTATCTCGTAAAGATTTTGTTCCAAAAATAGCAGGGTCACTTAATTTTATAGTACCGTTTGCTTCTTTTTCAAAAGCATCAAAAAACAAATTCAAATAGGTATCTGAGCTGTTTTTTTGTGCTTTATCAGCAGCCACTAACGCTTTGTTAAAAACAACACTTTTAGAGTTGTTAGACAAACCAACTAAGATATCTCTAACAGATACTTGTAAAATTGCATTGATACCACCTTTTAAATCAAGACCCAAATTCATTTCTTTGTCTCTTATATCATTATAGCTATACTTAGTAACTAAAAGGTTAATGTCTTTTTTATTAGCTACGCTATCTAAATATTTTTTCTCAAAATTAGCTATTGCTCGTCCATTGTCTTTCGGAGCGTTTTTAACAGCATATTCTTTAGCGTCATCTTCTACTTTGTTAGCAAAAAACGTAAATGATAATTGATATAAACTTACCAATCCGAATAGGATTGCGAATAATTTAATAAGTCCTTTGTTTTGCATCTTCTCTTATTTTATTTCTACTTGTTTTTAAAAACGTGCAAATATAGTATTTCAAACAGCAGTAACCAATTCTTTTAGCACATTTATAAGTGGTTCTCATTCATTTATAAAATCTTTCTGTTTTTAGTCTATTTTTTTGCTGCGAATTTTTGTATATTTACTTGCTTTTTTAAAGAAAAGTAATACAGAAATTAAACTATTAAAAAACAAGAAAATGCCTCATTTATCGGATATAGAAATTGCTCAAGCAAAAGAATTAATTCATATAAAACACATTGCAAATAAACTACAGATTGATGAAGATGATATTGAAATGTACGGAAAGTACAAAGCAAAATTACCGTTACATTTAATTGATGATGAAAAAATTAAGAAAAATAACCTTGTTTTAGTTACAGCTTTAACACCAACTCCTGCAGGAGAAGGAAAAACTACGGTTTCAATCGGATTAACAGAAGGATTAAATAAAATAGGAAAACAAGCGACTGCCGTTTTAAGAGAACCTTCGTTAGGGCCTGTTTTTGGGATAAAAGGAGGTGCTGCTGGTGGTGGATACTCGCAAGTGGTACCGATGGAAGATATTAATCTACACTTTACAGGCGATTTTAATGCGATTGAAAAAGCCAACAATTTATTATCTGCTTTGATTGATAATAATTTACAAAGCAAAGTAAACAACTTAAATATTGATCCTAGAACCATTCTTTGGAAACGTGTTATTGATATGAATGATAGAGCATTACGTCAAATAACCATCGGATTAGGAGGAACTGCGAACGGAATACCACGTGAAGACGGATTTAACATAACCCCTGCATCAGAAGTGATGGCAATTTTATGTATGGCAACCGATTTTGACAATCTTAAAAAACGGTTGGGCGATATTTTTATCGGATTTACGTTTGATAAAAAGCCTGTTTTTGCACGCGATTTACACGCCGAAAATGCGATGGCAATTCTGTTAAAAGACGCAATTAAACCTAATTTAGTACAAACGTTAGAAGAGAATCCTGCGATTATTCACGGAGGTCCTTTTGCCAACATCGCTCAAGGTACAAACACTATTATTGCTACAAAAATGGGCTTGTCTTTGTCTAATTATGTAATAACCGAAGCTGGTTTTGGTGCCGATTTAGGTGCAGAAAAATTCTTAAATATTAAATCTGCTTACGCAGGATTGAATCCGAAATGTGTAGTATTGGTCGCTACTATTAGAGCGTTACGTCATCATGGAGGTGTAAAAAAAGAAGCTTATAATACGCCTAATTTACAAGCCGTAAAAGACGGGTTTGTAAACCTCGAAAAACACATCGAGAATATTAGAAAATTTAATATTGAACCTGTAGTAGCCATCAATTCTTTTATTTCTGATACTAAAGAAGAAGAGATTTTTATAAAAGAAGCCTGTGCAAAATTAGGCGTACAAGCTGTTTTATCTGAAGGATGGGCAAAAGGAGGAAATGGCACAAAAGACTTGGCCAATGCAGTTGTTGATGTAGTAGAAAATAAAGCAACTCAATTTAAACCGCTCTACGATTGGAAAAGCCCTGTAAAAGACAAAATTTTAAAAATTGCCAAAGAAATTTACGGTGCAGATGAAGTTATTTATGATAAAAAAGCCGAATTAAATCTACGCAGAATTGACAGATTAGGTTTTAATGATTTTGCAATTTGTATGGCAAAAACACAAAAATCTTTTTCTGATGATGACAAGCTCATAGGAAAACC
>CAMZMA010000289.1 GCA_947311815.1 uncultured Flavobacteriaceae bacterium | reverse complement strand
TTTGCAGCGTTTCTTTTGGTTGCCCAACCCCTTTGTTAATCAACCCAGATGCGTGCCCAATTACTTCGTGTAACGCGGTGTGCATTTTATCTGCCAAACCACCGTATTCTTCTTCTAAAGCAACTTCTTCATCAGAATATGCAAACTCTTTTAAGCGTCCGCTACCACCTGCATTTGCATAGGATTTAATAATATTTCCTAAAGAAACCGATTTAGAACCGTGATGTTGGCGAATCCAATTGTTATTAGGTAAATTTACTCCGATGGGTGTACTTGGTGATGAATCGCCTGCTTCTCCAGCCACATTTACCACTTTATAAGTAACACCAACTACATTCTTTTTTTTATGGTTGTCATCTATTGGCGAATGATCTTCAAACCATTGTGCATTTTTAGAAACTACAGCCATTTTTTTAGACATATCAAAATCCTTTACTTGTACCACGGTTTCGTAAGAACCTCTATATCCTTTCGGATCATTATAGACTTCAATAAAACCATTAATCAAATCTACATTTCCTTCGGTTGATGTTGCCCAAGCAATGTTATATTGATCCCAAACATCTAAACTTCCTGTTTTGTAATATTCAATTAACAAGCCTAATGCATTAGCTTGTTTATCATTTTCGGCAACTTCTTTGGCTTTTGTTAACCAACCAACTATTTGATCGATGGCTTTCCCGTACATTCCGCCAGATTTCCAAACTTTTTCAACCAATTTTCCGTCTTTTCTTACCAGTTTTGAATTCAATCCTGCTTCAATAGGTTGGTCTTTAGGCCCTTTATAAGCAGTTTTGTAAAAATCTGCCACTTCTTTATCGGTAATATCTGGGTCATAAAAATTAATTGCTGATGACAATACATTATCAATTCCTCCTTTTTTATTTACTTTTTTGTTATCCGCATCATTAAACAATACATCTATAATTTTTCTTGGTAAATCTGCACCTCGTGATTTTTTAAGCAGCACATCTTCAAAATATTCTCTAGAAAAACCTGGTTTTATTTTATCATTTGAATAATGATGATGAATTCCGTTAGAAAACCACACGCGTTTTAAATAGGTTTTAAAAGCTTTAAAATCGTCTGATTTTCTATCGCCTTTAAATTTTTTATTGATTCTCTCTAAAGCTTTTCTAATTTTTAAATTGTAACGATAATTCTGATCCCACATAATATCTCTACCTGCCAAACCTGCTTGGGTTAAGTAAAATACGAGCTTTTGTTCTTTTAAGGTTAATTGGTCAAATCCTGGAATTTGATAGCGTAATACTTTAATGTCTGCAAATTGCTCTACAAAAGTTTCAAATTTATTGTCTTTAATTGCTACATCGTCTTTTTTCTTATCAACAGCACAAGAAGTAATGATTACTGCTAGGAAAATTGATAAAATAATTGATTTTAATTTCATTTGTTTTAATTTAGTAATGTTCATTTTCGGTGGCTAAATATACGAATTTTACGATTAATATGACACCTCTGAATATCTAAAACAATCGGTTGTGTGGTCATTTACCATTCCTGTTGCTTGCATGTGTGCATATATTACGGTGGAACCAACAAACTTAAATCCTCGTTTTTTTAAATCTTTAGACAATTTGTCTGACAAATCAGTGGT
Source organism: uncultured Flavobacteriaceae bacterium (assembly GCA_947311815.1). GTDB lineage: Bacteria > Bacteroidota > Bacteroidia > Flavobacteriales > Flavobacteriaceae > Polaribacter. Next base: position 3,563 of record CAMZMA010000289.1, on the reverse strand, counting down.
TGCAGGTACATCTTCTCTTTTTTTAAACGAATTTTTAATTGGTTTTCCATCGGTAAAAGCCCAAATATATTTAGAAAATGAGCCAAATTCTTCTTGAACTTTCATAAAATTTTGCGCATTCGAAATGGTGGCTTTTATTTTCAATTTATTTCTGATAATGCCCGCATCTTGCAACAAATTTTCGTATTTTTTATCATCGTATTTTGCTATTTTTTGATAGTCAAAATTATCGAATGCTTTTCTGAAATTTTCTCGTTTTTTAAGTACAGTTATCCAACTTAAACCTGCTTGAAAAGTTTCTAAAATTAAAAACTCAAATAACTTTGCATCATCATATACTGGTACACCCCATTCTGTATCATGATACGCAATATATAACGGGTCATTACCCACCCAAAAACATCTTTTTTTCATTTCTTTTGATTTTTAAAAACCGAAAATTAGTGTTAAAACAACAAATAAGCTATTAAAATTGGAATAATTTTTGCAACTTTACTAATCGTAAAAGATATTGATTATGAAAACTTTAAAACAATTACTACTCTTATTTTCTATTGTACTATTGGTTTGGTCCTGCGGCTCATCACCTATAAAAAACAACAATTCGCAAAAAGAAGAACCTGTAGTTATTGCCAATGATAGCTTGCAATACGAAATAATTATTATTGATATCGGGTTTAATTTGTACCTAAATACCATTGCAAAACCTGTTGGTTTTTACTCTCAAAACTACTTAGAAAATAAAAATCGATTTTATGTAAACGCATGGAATTACAGAGTACGAAATCCGCAAGCGTACAACCCAAATATTTATGAAAACGTTATAGATTACGACTTAAATACCGATTATGGCTACGATGTAAATTACAAACTTTTTAATTATTTTGAGTTTGCACAACGCAAATACAAAATGAGATTGCGGTAATTCACTATTTTCTAATCTAAAAAATGCGTAGTTTTGTTGCTTAACTTATCAATTTAAGAAATGAAATTTTTACGCAATTTATTAGCATCCATTCTTGGATTTTTTATCGCTTTATTTTTACTTTTTATGCTTTTTGCTTTGATTGCTTCTGCCTTTGGCGATGGCAACAAAGTAACGGTAAAACCAAATTCTGTTTTAGAGTTAGACCTTAGTATCCCTATAAAAGATTACGCACCAAAATCTAACGATCCGATTGAAGAATTTTTAGATTTAGCCGATGAAAAACTAGGACTAAATGCAATTATTAATGCGATTGAAAATGCAAAAACCGATAAAAATATTAAAGGAATTAGCATTAAAAATTACACCATTTTTGGAGGTGTCGCACAAATACAAGCCATTAGAAACAAAGTAGAAGAGTTTAAAGAATCTGGTAAATTTGTGTATGCTTTTGCTGATGTTTATGACCAAAAAAACTACTATTTGAGCTCTGTAGCCGATTCGTTATTTTTAAACCCCATTGGAGCAATCAATTTTAAAGGTTTAAACGCAGAAATACTTTATTATAAAGATTTTGAAGATAAATATGGTATTAAAATGGAGGTGATTAGACACGGAAAATACAAAAGCGCTGTAGAGCCTTATTTAACCAATAAAATGAGTGATGCCAACCGAGAGCAAACCACTTCTTTCTTACAATCTATTTGGTCAGAAATTTTAGAAGATGTGTCTAAAAGTCGAAATATTACCACCGATAAACTCAATTTAATTGCCGATAATTCTTTAGGAAGAAACGCTGTTTTATCGAAAAAAAACAATTTAATTGATACTGCAATTTATGAAGATGTGTATTCGCAAAAACTTAAAAATGCAGTTGGCAAAACGTATAAAACCATTACAATTAACGATTATATTTCTTCTGGAAAAGGGCGAATTTCATCCATAGAAAAAAATAAAATTGCTGTTATTTTTGCACAAGGACAAATTATGTACGGCAAAGGAAATGAAGATGTTATAGGACAAGGAATTATGATCAAAGCCTTAAAAAAAGCCAGAAAAGATAAAAATATAAAAGCCATTGTATTGCGTGTAAATTCTCCTGGTGGAGATGCGCTTGCTTCTGATATTATTTGGCGCGAATTAGAACTCACAAAAAAAGAAAAACCTTTGGTGGTTTCTATGGGTAATGTAGCCGCTTCTGGCGGATATTATATTGCCTGTAATGCAAATAAAATTTTTGCAGAACCTACTACAATTACGGGTTCTATTGGAGTATTTGGTGCTGTACCAAACATACATCAATTAGCAACTAATATGGGGATAAATGCCGAACAAGTGAGTACCAATAAGCACCCTAATTACAGTGCTTTTGAACCAATTACTAAAGAGTTTTACGAGGTTACAAAAGAAGGTGTAGAGTTTATTTACAAAACTTTTGTAAACAGAGTTGCAACAGGCAGAAACATGACTTTTGAGCAAGTTGATAAAATAGCACAAGGTAGAGTTTGGACTGGTAAAGAGGCGCTAAATTTAGGTTTGGTAGATGCTTTAGGCGGATTGGAAGATGCGGTAAAAGAAGCTGCAAAATTAGCCGATATTACCAAATACAGAGTACGTAATTACCCACATTACAAAAAAGATTTTAAAGATGCTTTTAAAGGGTTTCCGTTTGCGAAGGCTTCTAAAAACGAAATTTTAAAAGAAGCTTTAGGTGATGAAACTTTTAAATTATACGACCAAGTACAGCAACTAAAAAAAATGAAAGGAATACAAGCTAGAATGCCTTTTTTATATGAGATAAAATAAGTGTTTTTGGGGCAGAAATTTATCCTTTTTTAATTATGAAAATTCTTGGAAGAAATTCGTGATTTTTATAAAAATCACGAGCCTACCTTATGTTGGTAGATAGGTTTATGGCAAAAAAATCAGTAAGATAAAAATACTGATTTGGCTTGATTTTTTTATTTATTTCGACGAAATTAGCTGAATTAAAAACAAAGGAGAATCCTTATTTTTTGTAACGTTGTAGGACATTTGACTAAATCAAATAACAACTTTACTAAAGAATTGAATAAATTAACTCGTTTATAGTTTTCTGATATCAAACTAAAAATTTGTTAGAAACCACGAATTATGATAAATAAATATTTTATTACGTTAATTCTATTTTTGTTATGCTTAACATCTTATTCACAACAAAAAGATACTATTTATGGAAAAGTAAAAATAATTAGAGAAAAAGTTGAATTTCTCTCTCAAAAGGAAAATCCACAATTATTATATTATGATGATTCTGGGAAGTTCTGGAGTGGCATTCACCGGGTGGAAACAAGTTGCGGTGATCACGGTGAGGACGTGGATTATCTATATGAGTTTCGGTTTTTTAGGTGATAATGATTTTGTTGATGATAAATTATTAAGTACGATGAAAATAATGATGTAGACCGAAAACCATGATAATGATTGTGAAAGTGATGATGGAGAACAGGACAATAATGACATTGCAGATGATGAGAAGAAGGCAGCTGTTAATAATGATGATAATAATTATAATGAAAAAATAAAAGATATGGTGATGTTCCTGCAAGATGTAATATGTGGTCTGATGGATGTAATGTTTGTACTCGTGATGTTGGTG
>CAMZMA010000288.1 GCA_947311815.1 uncultured Flavobacteriaceae bacterium | reverse complement strand
TGAGAGAAGTGGTATAAATATGATTCAAATAATTTAGTATCTACACCACTTATTTTCCAAAAAAAACTATTTCCATTAATTGTAGAATAACTTCCAAAAAGAATGGAATGTATTTTAATTTCTTTAAAAAATCTAAACTTTCTAAAACTGGTGTTTTTACTGTTTTTCTCATTATCAAATACAAGAAATATTATAATTAAATTGGTGTAAAACTTAAATTCGTCTTAAAAATTTATTAAGGTCAGTACTTAACCGCATAAGTTTGTTTAATTTCAATTTGCTTGTTTGCAGGGTATTTGTAATTTTATTGTTTGTTGGTTCGAGCGCAGTCGATAACTATTGTAGATAATTTATATAATAAAAGATCTCGACAAGGCAAAATTATTGATAAAGAGAAGATTCGAATTATGTAAATACCTACTGACCTCAAATTATTTTTATCACCTTATAAATAGGAACACCTATTAACCTGAGTTCGAGCTAAAAATTATTTTTTATCACTAATAATCAACTATTTAACTCATGTTTTTCATTACGAATGAGGTACGAATGTGGCAATCTCATTCTTAAAGACAGATTACCCTGTCTGCCGACAGGCAGGTTCGTTCATTCTTCTCTGCCATTAGCATAACATACTGATTGACTAACACTTAATTTATTTTTCAGTTCGAATTCAGGCTATTAAGATGGTATGATTCAGTATTTCTATTTTTTTGTAGAAAAAAAGACCATCAAATTAAATCGATGGTCTTTTAAACAAACAACTAAATTCTATAACTATAAAATTAAGTTAAAGAAAATTATTAAACTCATAAGAGTTTATTTTTTTAAAAACAATACTTGTTTTCTTGTGTTACTTTATCTGCTATTATATTTCTTAATTCAATAATGTTTGGCATGTTCGTATATTTGATATAACGTTTTAAGCCCATTAACATCATACGTTGCTCATCACCTTCAGCAAAAGAAATAATAGAATGTTTACCTGCGGTTTCTATAACATCAATAGCATGAAATAAATTTAATTTAGCCATTGCTATTTGTTCTTTTACAGCATCTTCTCCTTGGTTTTTAGCCAATTTTTCTGCTCTTAAAATAGCAGATTCTGCCATGTAAATCTGAATTAAAATATCAGAAGCAGCTAATAATAATTGCTGATGTTCTTCAATTTCTTGTCCGTATTTTTGTAAACAAGCACCCGAAACCATTAAGAATAATTTTTTTAAATTTTTAATAATTCCTTTTTCCTCTGCAAATAATTGCGAGTAATCTGGTGTTTCAAATGATGGAATACTTGTTAATTCTTTTACAACAGCAGTTGCAGGTCCTAATAAATCTACATGCCCTTTCATGGCTTTTTTGATTAACATTCCGATAGATAACATTCTGTTAATTTCGTTCGTTCCTTCGTAAATACGAGCGATACGAGCATCTCTCCAAGCAGATTCTATTGGAGTATCTTCAGAGAATCCCATACCTCCAAAAATTTGAATTCCTTCGTCAGTACATTTTTGTACATGTTCAGAAACAGCAACTTTTAAGATTGAGCATTCAATCGCATATTCTTCTACACCTTTTAATTCGGCTTCTTGATGCGTGTCTTTACCATTATTTTGACGTAATTTAATTCGGTCTTCTATGTTTTTACCTGCTCTATAACAAGCCGTTTCATCTACCCAAGCATTGGTAGTCATTTCAGCGATTTTTTGTCTAATTGCTCCAAATGATGAAATAGGAACTTTAAACTGTACTCGTTCATTGGCATATTTTACAGATTCAGTAATTACTCTACGTTCTGCATCTACACAAGCTGCTGCCAATTTAATACGACCAACATTTAAAGCGTTCATGGCAATTTTAAATCCGTTGCCACGAGTAGATAACATATTTTCTACAGGAACTTTTGTTTCATTGTAAAAAACCTGACGAGTAGAAGACGAACGAATTCCTAATTTATGTTCTTCTTCTCCCATAGTAATTCCATTAGGATTATTTTTATCATACTCTACAATAAAACCTGTGATGTTTTTATCATCTTCAATACGAGCAAATACAATCATCAAATTACAGAAACCCGCATTAGAAATCCACATTTTTTGACCAGTAATTAAATAGTGCTTTCCATCTTCTGATAAAACAGCTTTTGTTTTTCCAGAATTAGCATCAGAACCAGCACTTGGTTCTGTTAAACAATAAGAACCAATCCATTCGCCAGAAGCTAATTTAGGTACATATTTTTGTTTTTGTTCTTCTGTTCCGTACAGTGTAATTGGCATCGTACCAATACCTGTATGTGCGCCAAAAGAAGTGCTAAAAGACCCTGTTGCGCCAGAAATATAATCGCAAACTAACATGGTATCAACAAAACCCATACCCATTCCGCCATATTCTTCAGGAACGGAAACGCTTAAAAAACCGAGGTCTCCTGCTTTTTTCATTAACTCTTCGGTTAATTTATAATCTTTTTGCTCAAAACGAGCTTTATGAGGCCAAATTTCGCGATCTACAAACTCTTTTACAGAGTCTTTCATCATAATTTGATCTTCATTAAAATCTTCTGGTGTGAAAATGTCTTCACAGGGTGTTTCTTTTACAAGAAACTGACCTCCTCTTAATAAATCTGCCATTTTTTTTCTTTAGATTAAAAATTTTAGAACCAAGATTCAAGACTATTTATTGAGTCTCGGTTGAAATCCTAAAATCATTTTTTGTAATTGATTAATTTTATTTTTTTAGATTAAAGAAAATAGATTATTTCGTTTATTACAAAATTCATTTGTTTTTCTCTATCCTCTATCCTCTTTTCTCTTTTCTTCTCTCTTTTCAAAGAAAAAATTTATTTAAGGAACTCAAAAATTCCTGCGGCTCCTTGTCCTGTACCCACACACATGGTAACCATACCATATTTACCGTTCATTTCTCTTTTACGCATTTCATCAAAAAGTTGTGTTGATAATTTAGCACCTGTACAACCTAAAGGATGTCCTAATGCGATAGCACCACCATTTACATTAACAATGTCTTGATTCAAATTAAGCTCTCTCATTACGGCTAATGATTGTGAAGCAAAGGCTTCATTTAATTCGATTAAATCAATGTCGTTTTGTTGTAAACCTGCTCTTTTTAAGGCTTTCGGAATGGCAGCAACTGGTCCAATACCCATAATTCTTGGTTCTACACCCGCAGCAACATAATTTACCAAACGAGCAATAGGCTCTATGTTTAGTTCTTTTACCATGTCTTCGCTCATAATTAACACAAACGCTGCACCATCACTCATTTGAGACGAGTTACCTGCTGTAACACTTCCGCCAGCAGCAAAAACTGCACGAAGTTTGTTTAATACTTCTACACTTGTTCCTTTTCTAGGACCTTCATCTTTGGTAACGGTGTATTTTCTAGTTGCTTTTTTTCCGTTTTCATCAACATAAGTTTGTTCTACATTAATTGGAACAATTTGATCTTGAAAACGATTTTCGGCTTGTGCACGTAATGCTTTTACATGTGAATTGTACGCAAATTCATCTTGGTCTTTTCTTGATACATTAAATTGGTTGGCAACAGCTTCTGCTGTATTTCCCATCCCCCAATAATAATCTTCATGACCAGAAGTGGCTACATTGTAATTTAATTCTGGTTTGTAACCAGTCATTGGTACGGCGCTCATACTTTCTGCACCACCTGCAATAATACAATCTGCCATTCCTGCTTGTATTTTAGCCGTTGCCATGGCAATAGTTTCTAATCCTGATGAACAAAATCGATTGACTGTTACACCTGGTACATCAACAATATCTAATCCCATTAAAGAGATTAATCGTCCCATGTTTAAACCTTGAGAACCTTCTGGCATTGCATTACCAACAATAACATCATCAATACGTTTTTTATCAAAATCTGGCAGTTCATCCATCATGTATTTAATGGTTTCTGCGGCCAGTTCGTCTGTTCTTTTAAATCTGAACACGCCCTTTGGTGCTTTACCAACTGCGGTTCTGTATGCTTTTACTATATATGCTGTTTTCATAATTTTAGTGTTTAGTTGTTAGTATTTAGTTGTTAGTTTGTGAAATTTATCACTAAAAACTAATAACTTAAGACTAACCACTTGAGCAATTTTTAATTGCGAAGTGGTTTCCCAGTTTGTAACATGTGTTGAATACGTTCTAATGTTTTACGTTCTGTACATAAACTTAAAAACGCTTCTCTTTCTAAGTCTAATAAATATTGTTCGCTTACTAAAGTAGGTTCAGATAGATCTCCACCTGCCATTACGTAGGCTAATTTATTGGCTATTTTTTGATCGTGTTCGCTAATGTATTTAGAAGCTTCCATAGAATCGGTACCAACTAAGAACATTCCTAAAGCTTGTTTTCCTAAAACTTTTACATCGTTTCTTTTTGCAGGTTGTGTATAACCAGCTTCGGCTAATAAAATGGCGTGTTTTTTTGCTTCGGCAATTTGTCTATCTTTATTGACAATCACAATATCTTTTCCTTTTTGAAGGATGCCTGTATCAAAAGCTTCATAAGCTGATGTGGCTACTTTTGCCATCGCAATGGTTAAGAAATTTTCTTGTAACACGTTGAGTTCAACATCTCCTTTTCTAAAAGAATCGGATGCTCGTAAAGCCATTTCTTTAGAGCCACCACCACCAGGAATTACACCAACACCAAATTCTACCAATCCGATATAGGTTTCTGCTGCGGCAACTACTTTGTCTGCGTGCATTGATAACTCGCATCCACCACCAAGAGACATTCCGTGAGGTGCTGCAATTGTTGGTATGGCAGAATAACGCATGCGCATCATTGTGTCTTGAAAATATTTGATTGCCATATTTAGCTCATCATATTCTTGTTCGGCAGCCATCATAAAAATCATTCCGATATTTGCTCCTACAGAAAAATTTGATCCCTGATTACCAACTACTAAACCTTGAAAATCTTTTTCGGCAATATCAATTGCTTTGTTTAATCCTGCTAAAACATCGCCTCCAATGGTATTCATTTTAGAACGGAATTCTACATTTAAAATGCCGCTTCCTAAATCTTCTACAACCACACCAGAGTTTTTAAACACTTCGGATGATTTTCTGATATTATCTAAAATGATAAATGAATCTTGACCAGGTTTTTTAAGGTATTTTTTCTGCGGAATATCATAATAATAAGTTGCTCCGTCTTTTACCGTATAAAAGGAAGATACGCCATTTGCTACCATTTCGGTAACCCAAGCTACTGGTTCTTTTCCTTCAGCTTTCATCATCTCAATCCCTTTTTCTACACCAATGGCATCCCAAATTTGAAAAGGACCGTGTTCCCAACCAAAACCTGCTCGTAAACCATCGTCAATTCTGTATAATTCGTCAGAAATCTCTGGAATACGATTTTGTACGTAGCCAAAAAGTGCTGCAAAAGATTTGCGATAAAATTCGCCTGCTTTGTCTTTTCCTTTCACTAAAACCTTGAATCTGTCGGTAACGTTATCAATCGTTTTGGTCAATTCTAGAGTGGCAAATTTTGCTCTTTTTTTACTTCTGTACTCTAAGGTTTTTAAATCTAAGGTTAAAATTTCTTTTTTACCTTCTTTGTTGATGATTTTTTTATAGAAACCTTGTTTTGTTTTACTCCCTAACCATTTGTTTTCCATCATTTTATTTACAAAATCTGGAATTACAAATTGTGCTCTCATTTCGTCATTAGGGCAGTTGTCTTTTACGCCGTTTGCAGTATGTACAAGGGTGTCTAAACCAACAACATCAATAGTTCTAAAGGTTGCCGATTTTGGTCGACCAATTACTGGCCCTGATAATTTATCTACTTCTTCTACCGTTAAATCCATTTCTTTAACAATATGAAACAAGCTCATTATGCTAAAAATACCGATTCGGTTTCCAATAAATGCTGGTGTATCTTTTGCTAAAACCGATGTTTTACCTAAAAACTTATCGCCATACATCATTAAAAAGTCGGTCACTTCTTGTTTGCAATTAGGTCCTGGAACCACTTCAAACAATTTTAAATATCTTGGCGGATTAAAAAAGTGAGTTACAGCAAAGTGTTTTTGAAAATCTTCGCTGCGTCCTTCATTCATAAATTTGATAGGAATCCCCGAAGTGTTAGAGGTAATTAAAGTACCTGGTGTTCGGTATTTTTCTATCTTTTCAAAAACGATTTTCTTAATATCTAATCGTTCTACTACAACTTCCATTACCCAATCTACCTCTTTAATTTTGTGTAAATCGTCTTCTAAATTTCCTGTAGAAATTCTGTTGGCAAATTTTTGATTGTAAATAGGGGATGGTTTCGATTTTAATGAAGCTTTTAACGCATCGTTTACCAAACGGTTACGAACTACTTTGTCTTCTAACGTAAGTCCTTTTGCTTTTTCTTTTGCGTTGAGTTCTCTTGGTACAATGTCCAATAAAAGAACTTCTACGCCAATATTAGCAAAATGACACGCAATACCACTTCCCATAATACCAGAACCGATAATTGCTACTTTTTTAATTCTTCTTGTCATTTGTTTTGTGTGTTTATTTTATACAGCTTTTTTGTTGATGTTGTAAATCATCTTATCTGCAATGAGTCTATTTATAGTTGATGTTACTTTAAAAAAATTTTCTAACTCTTCAGTCGTAATAAATTCTCTTACCTTATTATTAAATTGATATACAGAATTTTTAGAGAGTTCTCTCATTTCTTTTCCATATTCAGTTAAAGTAATTAATACACTTCTTCCGTCGTTTGGATTTTTTATTCTATGGATAGCTCCTTTTTTTTCCATTGTTTTTAAAATTCTTGAAAGACTAGTGGGTTCCATTCCCATTAAAGGACCTAACGCAGTAGAAGGTGTGCCTTTTTCTACATCAATATTTAAGAGTACAAAAGCACTTGCCATGGTGCTATCAAACTTTGCTGCTTGCTCATTATAGAGTTTTGCAACAGCTTGCCAAGTTGCTCTTAATTGATGATCTATAGATTTGTTTTTTTCCATTTGTGGGTCAAATATAGGAAAAAAATACTATGCATGCATAGTATTTTTAAAAAAGTTATGCATGCATAGTAAATTTCAATAAAATCAAGTGTAACATTTTACTAATTTATCTACAAATAACAAGAAAATATGTAAATTTGTACTCACAGATTTCTTATCAAAAGAAAATTGAATTCAATAACACACATTCATGAATAACTTATTAGAAATTAATAATGTCGTAAAAACCTATGGAGATTTTACTGCATTAAATGATGTTTCGCTAACCATACAAAAAGGAAGTGTCTTCGGATTATTAGGACCAAACGGAGCAGGAAAAACATCGCTAATTAGAATCATCAACCAAATTACAATGCCCGATAGTGGCTCGGTAATTTTAGATGGAGAACCGTTGCAACCCAATCATATAGAACATATTGGTTATTTACCCGAAGAACGTGGTTTGTACAAAAGTATGAAAGTAGGCGAACAAGCATTGTATTTGGCACAATTAAAAGGATTAAGTAAAACCGAAGCAAAAAAACGCTTAAAATATTGGTTCGACAAGTTTGATATTGGTGCTTGGTGGGGCAAAAAAGTAGAAGAACTATCAAAAGGAATGGCGCAAAAAGTACAGTTTGTGGTTACCGTATTGCATCAACCAAAATTATTGATTTTTGATGAACCTTTTTCTGGTTTCGACCCGATAAATGCCAAACTAATTGCCAAAGAAATTTTGCAATTACGAGATGAAGGGGCTACGATTATTTTTTCTACCCACAGAATGGAATCGGTAGAAGAAATGTGCGATAGTATTGCTTTGATAGATCACGGAAATAAAATTTTAGACGGAAAATTAGACGATATTAAGCGTCAATTTAGAACCAATACTTTTCAAATTGGACTAAAAACAACCAATGAAGAAGAAGTAATTCAGAAATTAAAAGAAAATTTTGAGGTAACACAAGCCGATTTTAAATTGTTAAACAACGGTTTAAAACTGAATGTAAAAGTAACCGAAAAACAGTCTGCCAACGATTTATTATCGTTTTTAACCACACAAGGAGACGTGCAACATTTTGTAGAATTAGTACCATCTGCCAACGATATTTTTATCGCTGCTGTAAATAAAAATAGTTAATTATGAGCAAGTTACAGTTAATTATAAAACGTGAGTTTATCGCAAAGGTTCGGAACAAAACCTTTATTATGATGACTTTTTTAAGTCCGTTGTTAATGGTAGGTATGGGCGTTTTAATCGCTTTTTTAACCAAACAGAACGAAAAGGACATTAAAAAAATAGCGTATGTAGATAATTCGGGATTGTTTTCTAAAGAGCAATTTAAAGATACCAAAACCGTAAAATATTTAGATTATACCCAATTAGGGATTGATGAAACAAAAAATCAAGTAGAAAAAGGACATTATTATGGTGTGCTGTCTATCCCGAAAATTGATAGTTTAGAGGTGTTGGCAAAATCTATCGAATTTTATTCAAAAGAATCGCCAGGGTTTAGTGTCATAGAAAATATAGAACGAAATGTAAATACAAGGTTGCGTAATCTAAAAATGACCAAATTGGGCATCAATTTAGAAAAAATTAAAGCATCAAAAATTAAAACAGATATTAAAATGTTTAATTTTTCGGGCGAAGAATCATCAAAACTCATCAACGGAATAAAAATTGGTGTCGGTACCATGGCAGGTTATTTATTAATGATGTTCGTCATTATTTACGGGAACTCTGTAATGCGAAGTGTGATTGAAGAAAAAACCAGTAGAATTATAGAAGTTATTGTATCGTCTGTAAAACCTTTTCAGTTAATGTTGGGTAAAATTATTGGGAATGCATCCGCAGGTTTATTGCAATTTGCTATTTGGGGAATTTTGTTTTTAATCATCAGTTTTGTAGCGTCTTCTTTCTTAGGAGTTAGCTTGTTTGATATGCAATCGGCAAAAATGACTCCCGAACAATTAGAAGCGATGAAAGAAGTGGCAAGTGGCAATAAAATGCAATTAGTGCTTCAAGAAATTTTTAAATTACCTTTACTTAAAATGTTCTTCCTTTTTATCTTTTATTTCTTGGGAGGCTTTATGTTATACAGTTCGTTATACGCTGCAATTGGTGCTGCTGTTGATAATGAAACCGATACACAACAATTTATGATGCCTATAATTTTACCACTTATGTTGGCAATGTATGTAGGTGCTTTTACCGTAATTAACGAACCTCACGGTTCTGTTGCGGTCATTTTTTCTCACATTCCGTTTACATCGCCTATTGTGATGTTAATGCGTGTTCCGTTTGGCGTTTCGTGGTGGGAAATAGCAATTTCTATGGCATTATTATTGATTACCTTTGTAGCAATGGTTTGGTTATCAGCAAAAATTTACCGAGTAGGTATTTTAATGTATGGTAAAAAACCAAGTTATAAAGATTTATGGAAATGGATAAAATATAATGGGTAAAAAGTTTGAAAGTTAAAAGTTAAAAAGTTTAGCTTGTTAACGTAAAAAAGTTTAATTGTGTAGTTGTTTATTTGTGTAACAATTACATGATTAAACAACTAAACACATAAACAAATTTTAAAAAATGAGCAAAATACTAATTATAGAAGATGAAGCTGCGATAAGACGTGTGCTAAAAAAAATTATTTCAGAAGAAAATGAAAGCTATCAAGTAGAAGAAGCTGAAGATGGTTTACAAGGGATAGAAATGATAAAAAATAACGACTATGATTTAGTATTGTGCGATATAAAAATGCCAAAAATGGATGGTGTTGAAGTTTTAGAAAAAACAAAAAAAATAAAGCCCGAAATTCCGATGGTGATGATTTCTGGTCACGGAGATTTAGATACTGCTGTAAATACAATGCGACTTGGCGCTTTTGATTATATTTCAAAACCACCAGATTTAAACCGTTTGCTCAATACTGTTCGTAATGCACTTGATAGATAAGTATTGGTTGTAGAAAATAAACGCTTAAAGAATAAAGTAAGTAAAAAGTACGAAATGATTGGTGAGAGTGATGCCAT